>NZ_JAGHZH010000014.1:0-7286 GCF_017746885.1 Roseofilum sp. SBFL
GAGACAATGACTTGAGAATGGGTTTGACAAGATTGGTAAAGGAAGCTAGCATAGGCGAGAATATTATTTGAATATTTGAGGATAGAATACCATATTTTATCCTCTTTTTTTCGGCATTAAGCTAACATTCAACACTTCTGGCTTTAGCCCCTCTAATACCGGGCTTAATACTCTTTGTTGTTCCTCTAGACTACTGCTTCCTTTTTTACTCAACATTTCCCAATATACCGGCAGGGCATGAGTCCCCCACACTAGACTTAGGTTCTTGTTCCTGGATTGGGTATAGCCGGCTTTGCGTAGCTTCTTTGACCTACGGTAACCAGGGATATTGGCGGAAATTGGGAGGTCTCTTTTCTAAAAAAGCTTGTTTGCCTTCTGCACCTTCCTCTGTCATGTAATAGAGTAAGGTTGCATTCCCCGCAAGCTCCTGTAGGCCTACTTGTCCGTCACAGTCGGCATTAAAGGCTGCTTTTAAGCAGCGAATGGCGATCGGACTTTTTTGTAAGATTTCTTGTGCCCATTGAATCCCTTCTACTTCTAATTGTTCTACCGGAACCACATGATTGACTAAACCCATATCTAGGGCTTGTTGGGCTGTATACTGGCGACAGAGAAACCAGATTTCCCGTGCCTTTTTTTGACCGACAATACGGGCTAAATAACTGGCTCCAAACCCCCCGTCAAAACTGCCTACTTTTGGCCCTGTTTGCCCAAAAATGGCATTATCAGCCGCCAGAGTTAGATCGCAGATCAAGTGTAATACATGACCGCCCCCGATCGCATATCCGGCCACTAACGCGATTACCACTTTGGGCATCGACCGGATTAATCGCTGTAAATCGAGTACATTGAGGCGAGGTACACCTGCATCATCTACATAGCCTGCTGTACCTCGAACACTCTGATCTCCACCAGAACAAAAAGCGTATTTCCCATCCGTATGGGGGCCAGCCCCCGTCAACAAGACTACCCCAATTTGAGCATCTTCTCTTGCGTCGCAAAAAGCATCATAGAGTTCAAATACAGTTTTGGGACGAAAAGCGTTGCGTTTTTGGGGACGGTTAATGGTAATTTTGGCGATACCATCAGTTTTGTGATAGAGAATATCTTCGTAAGTTTTAACGCTTTCCCAGTTAACAGTCATAAATGCGATCGCACCTTATAATCAAGACTTAAGGATTTTACCCCATTCCCTAACCGATTCATGTGAGCGATAGCGAGTCACTGTAGTTGTGGTAGACAATAACTTTACTATAGAAGCGCCCCACCTGGTTTTGACAGGGCTGTTTTTGAGCAAGCTTGCTTCTCTATTGTTTTACAATCACCAGAAATCACCCTCAAACCACCCTGCCCGATTTTGGCGAAGGTATTGAAAATGAAAACAGGGTTTCTAAAACTTCATCGGGGGAATGATAGCCTAAACCATAACAAGCACGGTTACGCCAGATAATTGCCGGAAGATGTCCCACAGGTGCAGAGAGGGAAAACCTGAGTTGATCCATACTGAGCCATTTGGACTGAATGCGCCAGCCTATGCGATCGCAAAATACCTCATAATGGCGATCGCACTCTTCCCAAATCCATTCCTGCACCCCAAACCCAAACCGACCCTCACTATACTCATACCACAGCCAATCGATCGTCTCCATATCCGTCCTCGGCAGCGCCTCCATCTCCTCCAGCCCCAGAGTGTCCCCCTCCTCATATCCTGCCAGCGCCAACAGCAACAACCAGGTATACTCATTGGCCTCTTGCCAACTCCCCGCCGCCAGCAAAGACACCAAGTGACTATAGTCCATCCCTACCTCAGACGGCCAAGGATTCGGCTCTGGAGTCCCCTGTAACTCTTGTAATTGAGCTACAACCTCATACAAAAGATTTCTTAACTCTTCTCGCTCCTGAGACGCAATCTCTAGCTGTTCTTTTAACCAATCCGTGTCCTGCTCTGGACACATAGACTCATCAATCCAAATCGAACCATTCTGCAACTGTTCCCCCATTAACCGTCCCTGTTTCCACCAGCGCCAAGCCGTCTTATAGGAAACTCCCATCTGTTGGGCATAATTTGATAATGTTATTCGCCGTTGTTCTGTCACAACCCAAGGTCAAAATGTTTAATTGGCAGGACGTACCACACGAATCAACTGACTGCTTAAGTCTTCTTCTGCGGCGATCGCATCATTAATCTGAATCGCCATACGAGAACGATCCCTATCATTAGTACAAATGATGATACTGTAATGGCTGGGATTTTCACGGTGTAATTGAATAAAATCTTGTCGATTTTAGAGTCAATATAGCCAAAGAGTAATTTGAGTTCCAGCGATACAAGCTTCTCGACCACAAATACCAGGTTTTTTTTGTGATGCCTTTGCGACTGAGACGTTGGGTCAATTGCTGAACGATCGGAGCTTTTTCAGCAAGCGATAGAGTCAGCAGTTGCTCTCCTAGTTCTTGGCTAGTCATGGACAAGAGGAATAATTATGAGGATAACTTAATTTTAGATCAACTCACTGAGTATCTTGACTAATCCTTGGATTTCCCGTGGCCGCCGAAGCGGATGCCGATGAAGACATCGTAAAGGAAACTCCAGAAACTCTGTTTTTCTAGAAGTCCAAGGGTTTGGGTGCAGCCTTTGCGGTCTAATAGAGGTTTCATCACCTGATAGGTTTTTTCGTAGTAGTACCAGGGAATGGAGGGCCAAAGATGATGAACCAGATGATAATTTTGACCGAAAATCAACAGATTCAGGATGGGACTCGGATAAACTCTGGCGTTTTTCCAACGAGCAGTTTCATGGAAGGGACGATGGGGAAGATAGTCGAAGAATAAGCCTAGGGCTAAACCAACAATACCACTGGGAACAAACCAAAAGTTGAGGATATAGTTCAGGAAACCCCAATGATAGGCGGCGGCAACGATCGCGACCAAAAATAAGCGGCTGAGAAACCATTCGAGCAGCTCATTGTTTTTCCAGAGTTTGCGCTGGAAAAAGTAGACTTCGTGGTAGAAAAAGCGGGCGTTAATCAGCCAGAGGGGGCCTCCCGTGGAGACAAAATGATCCGGATCGTTTTCGGGGTCATTGACATTGATGTGATGCTCAATATGGACGCGGGTAAAGACTGGAAAAGCAAAGCCAAGCATCAGGGCACTACCATGACCGAGAATGGCGTTCAGGATGCGATCGCGGTGTGCAGCCTTATGGGAGGCATCATGAATAATAGTGCCGGCTAAATGCAGCGCCAAGATACTCTCGATAAATGAGAGCCAATGGGGTAAACCTGCCCACCAATATCCCCACACTGACAGCCCAATTAGGATCAGAGCTGCCAAGAACATGATCACATTGAGATTGAAAAAACTCTCAGGTGGATGAAGCAACTCTTTGGGAACGGTCAGGGGTCTCTGTGCCTCCGACACCATCATGCGATTCGGTACTCCTTCGTTTCACTGGTACAAATAAGCCTTTGGGTAGTATAGAGGATGAGGGGGAAATAATAAAGTTTTGTAACATCAACTCATTTAATGAAACTGGGCAGGTATACCTCGATCGCCTTTATCTTAAGAACAGAGCATCAAAATGGATCTATGCTGATGAGCTTCTGGTTGTTCCTATTGCCGAGTGTATTCCTGACTTGGGGAAGTAGCGATCGCCTCTGGCAAGCCTATGCCCTCCGTCCCACTGAGATTTCTATCCTCGAGACTCAAGAATCGGAGCGTTCTGGATGGTTAGTCAAGCAAGGCGGGTTTTCGCAACCCGGTTTAACCCGCTTTACTCCCGCTAATTTTGGCTCTCAACGACTCAATGAGCATTTGGGTTGGTATTTGTATCAAGTCGCCTTATATGGGCCGCCTGATATTCTGATTGTGGGCAGTTCTCGCGCCCTGCAAGGGGTCGATCCGTTAGCCTTGCGCAAAGCCATAGGAGAGGGACAGCAAGGAGAGTTAAGCATTAGCATTTATAATTTCGGCATTAATGGTGCAACGGTCCAAGTAGTGGATTTGTTAATTCGGGAAATTCTCACCTCCGATCAACTTCCCCGTCTCATTCTCTGGGCAGATGGAGTCCGAGCATTTAATAGTGGTCGTTCAGACCGTACCTATCAATCAATTATTGAATCTGAAGGGTATAAACTGCTCTTAGAGGGAGTACGCCCTAGTGTTCCCTTGCTTTTGCCAGATGCCGAGCAGTGTTATGACGTTCCGATACCCTTTGCCAGTTCAGAGCCATCGGTCTCATTAATTTCTAGTGTTCTCAGTTCTCCTTGTCTATTGCCCCCGGTTTCCGAGCGCCATCAAGCTTCGATCTGGGAAAAAGCATTAGCCACTATTCAAGCAAACCGCACGTTGAGTGATTTAACGCCTTTGGGGTTTTTACCAGTTGAGCAAGTCTTTAATCCCCAAACCTACTATACCCAGTATCCTCGCATTGCCGGACAGTTTGACGGGGACTATAGTGGATTCTACCTTCAGGGAGAACAGGCGATCGCCCTCGAGCAACTGCTCGCCTATACCCAAAGACAGCAGATTCCGTTAGTATTTGTCAATCTTCCTCTAACTGCGGACTATCTCGATCCAGTACGTTTGGCTTATGAACAAAAGTTTCATCAGGAACTCAATGGGTGGGTCAATCATCAAGGCTTAATAGCGATTAATCTGGTTAGTCCAGAATTAGAGAAGCTCAAGAATCCCAAGTATTTTGCCGATCCGAGCCATATTAATCAATGGGGGGCGATCGGCGTTGCTCGTGAATTAGCCAAACGTGCTAATATTCCTTGGCCAAAACCTAAATCTAGGATGGAGACTGCCAGATAACTATGAATATGAAATCGAGTAGTCCAGTCTACTGGTTATTTGTATTTAGCCTCCTAGGGGCTTTTATTCTCTGGATATTGAGAGGAATCGGTCTGTTGACGTTTATTCCTGGAGCAATTATTATTCTGCTGATCTGGACGGCGATCGCTGCCGGTATTCTCCAATTGAGCATTACCCGTTTCTAGAATCTTGTTACAACACTTGATGATTTGAGATTGTTTACGCTATAATCCTCCCTCGGCATAAATAAGCATATATTTTTAAACAAAATGAACACCTCTTCTACTGTTGCTTTAGCTACCCAAAAGAAATCTGCATCCACCTCTGTTCAAGCTAAAGAATCCTGGAAAAAGATGCAAAATTTGTATCAGGCAGATCAACAAGTCAAGTATTTACACTTAGAAGCTGAAGTAGAATGCTTATTGCAAAAAATTCAACTGAGGGCTCAAAAATAAACCTCCCCTTAAATCACCACAGATTCGTCTACAGAACTTAAGCAATGCAAGCTTTTGCCTATTGCTAGAGTCCAAAGCGTTATACTTTCTCAGGTATCCCAAAGCCCTGTAAATCAACTGCTACCTGAAAAAAACCATGAGTTTATCATTACCCCATTTGATCCTAATAACGTGGAGTTCCCTATGGCGTAACCCCTTGCGATCGGGGTTAACCTTGGTGGGAGTATTCATGGGTGTCTTTGCCGTTGATGCCACCTTGAAAGTCGGTACAATCTCTAGAGCCATCATGGAGCAGGAGTTAGCCCAGCGAGAACCTCCGCAGGTGGAAATTTGGAAATGGGGAATGACTTCAGAAGATGTGACGTTTCTGGAGAAACACTTAACCGGAGTAGAGGCGATCGCGACTAAACAGTATATCAATTGGAGGAGTCAAGTTTTCTTTGAAGACAAACAAGCTGAGGCAGAAGTTGTCGCGGTATCCGAGCATTTGCTCGCCACAGCCGGACGAAGAATCATTCAGGGACGATCCTTTTCCTCCAGAGAGTTTACGGAATTTCGTTCCGTTGCCATTATTGACGAATTTATGGCACAGCAGCTCTTTAAAGATCGAGATCCCCTTCATCAACGCATATATATTCATGGTAGACCCTATATCATTATTGGTATAGTTGCGAATTTTCCAGCCGATGGAGAGCGACAAGGACTCGTATTAGTGCCTTCTACTCTCTATTATGCTCTGACCGGTTCTCGGATAATCCCTAATATCCTAATTCGTCCTCAAAACATAGAAGATCTTGAGGAGCTAGAACAGCAGGTTAACACTTTAGTCGAGCAGAGATTTCCCCAACAACGGTTTTGGGTAGGGACGAATATCGATGAAATCTTGGAACAACAAACCACCTTAAAATTAGCATCCCAAGGATTAGCATTAGTGGGATTAATTGCTCTATTCGTGGGGGGGGTAGGTATCGCCAATATTAGCATTGCCTCGGTGATGGAAAGAACCGCCGAGATTGGGCTGCGTTTAGCGATCGGTGCAACGGAGCGGGATATTTTATGTCAATTTATTCTAGAAGCTACACTATTGAGTTTAGTGGGTGGGGTAATGGCGATCGTAACCGTTCACGGTTTAACCCTGATTGTTGCCGATCAATTTAACTTACCCTACCGCTTCGATCCCCAAGTCGCTGGATTTTCCCTCACTGCAGCCCTAGTCGTGGGTATGAGTGCCGGTTTTTTCCCGGCTTGGCAAGCCAGTCAACTCGATCCTGTCAAAGCTCTACGAGCTTAATTGAGCTTTGACTTGACTTTAAACTAAAAATCGATAATAATAGAAGATCGGAGTGCTTAATCAGGTTACTGAAAAGCTCCCAAAAGCGGAACTGGCGGAATTGGTAGACGCGCTAGATTCAGGTTCTAGTGTCCGCAAGGACTTCGGGGTTCAAGTCCCCGGTTCCGCATCGCATTATAACCTAGCTACACCAGGCAATTGAATCCCAAAGTTCTTGCGGACACTGGGGCGCTACACCTAATTTGCACCTAAAACCACCATAGCATCCCCAAAGTGAATGGGTAAAAGATAGGTCAAGTAAAATAAGGAAAGTTTATAGATGAAAGCATTGCTATAAAATTTTATCTATAAGCGAATCACATGACCATCACATAAGTGTTATCTATGGTATTCATAGATAATGTCTATGCGGCAATCATACCTATCACATCTGCCCTATCTGATGACTATATTTTTCCCAATTGTCCCATTCACTCTCCAAGCCGACATACGTCGCCATTAATCGGCCACTATTATTTCTCATTCCTCTTTGCTCGTGAATCGGCCTGTCAGGATTATCCACTCGTATCCACCAATAACCAAATCTGTCCGTCACCCTCTGACCCGGCAAGATTGCTCTCATCATTCTGTGGGTAAAATGACCCGTTTCCATCAGTCTCCTTTTCCCCATCACTTCACCGGCATAGGGATTTCGCTCTGACTTGGGAAAGAGGCTATCCACCTTA
>NZ_JAGHZH010000154.1:0-16666 GCF_017746885.1 Roseofilum sp. SBFL
AGAGCAGCGGTTTTTTATTATTTAGCTTTTTCTGACGGTTCTCTCCGTCCCAAAAACTCATTTGACCCATGTTTTTTCCCTTTCTTTTTCTTTCTCGATCATCTCATGGATTCACGGTATAGTCAATTAATAGAAGTGCCCTTAAGGCTTCTAGGGTTTTTCTTAATCTACGGGTTCTTAATTCCTTTGTTTAGGGGTAGTGATGATTGACATCGATCATTTAAAGTATTTAATAATACATTTTGTCATGATGCAGGGGATAAAGTCCTCTTCTCTAGATATTGCTTGCTATCCTGTGCATGGATCTACCCCTAGAGAATTAATCAAAGCAGCCGATGTGGCCTTGTACCAAGCAAAAAACCAAGGCCGCGATCGGGTGATCCTTTACCCTTAACTTCCTTGATCTCAAAGCAAATATCCATAGTACAATGAACAAGTCCCGTCTCATTTATCCAAATCTAAGGAGAAAAAAGAAACTCTCTATACAATATATTTAAATCCATAGAGCAAGAAAAATGGTCAAAGGTGAATTCAAAAATGGCAGAAACTTTTGGTGACTATATCGACGACTTACCGGAGAGTCCAGAATACTTAATTATTGGATTTTCCCCCAGCTCTGTTCCCTTAAAACAGCGTTGGCGCAACAATGGCTTATCAGCAGACTTCCTCGCTGACTATCTGACTACCTTTTTCCCTGCCAAAGATGATATTTCAGAACAACAGCAAGCAGAAGTCAAGAGTGCGGTTAGCTACATTGCCAATGAATTATTAGAAAATGCTATGAAATTTAACGACGAAACTTCAGAATTTCCGATTAGTATTCGTCTCCAAGTGCGAGAAGATAAAATTATCTTTACCACCTCGAACAGTATCCCCCGTCAAAAGGTGAATAAATTCCAAACGTTCTTGAAAAAAATAGAGCAAGGAGATCCTCAAACTCTATACCTGGAACAACTCGAAAGTAGTGCCCAAGAAGAGAGCAGCTCTAATTCAGGATTGGGACTTTTGACCATGCTTAATGACTACTTTGCCAAGTTGGGATGGAACTTTGAAACAGTTCCCGATCATCCTGGTGTAATTAAAGTAACTACTATGGTACAACTCCCCATCTAAATTGATTAACACTTAATCCTTTTTAAGTGTAGTTAAAGACAATCAAAAATAATGATAGACACTAAGGAGAATGAATGAATGACTATCGAAATAAAAACAGAGGACTATAACGTATACTATGATGATGAAACGAAAACCATTAGTTTTGAAGGCTCTCTACGGTTGAGTGGTATGGATGAATATGCCCCGATTGTGCAAATTTTAGAAGAGATTGCTGAACAAAAGCCTCCTGTGATTACGTTGAATTTACGAAACTTAGAATTTCTGAATAGTTCGGGAATTAGTATGCTCTCAAAATTCGTAATTAAAATTCGTCAGAAGAAAGAGATGGCAATGGTCGTCAAAGGATCAAAAGGAATTCCTTGGCAAGGAAAATCTTTGAAAAATTTACAACGGTTAATGCCTTCGTTAACCTTAGAGCTGGAAGAACTTCAAAGTTAATCTTGGCAAGATGTAGAAATAAAATAAAACATTTGGACGGTTGTTATGCTCCCTCAATCTCCTCGTGAATTTATCGGTTATGGCCAATATCCTCCCGACCCTCAATGGCCAAATCGAGCCAGAATTGCGGTTCAATTTGTTATTAACTACGAAGAAGGTGGAGAAAACTGTATTCTTCATGGTGATTCTCATTCTGAAGCTTTTCTTTCAGAAATTATAGGTGCATTACCTTTAGATGGAGTTCGTAATATGAACATGGAATCCATCTATGAATATGGAAGTAGAGCTGGATTCTGGCGACTCCATCGCCTGTTTACGAAACGCCAAATCCCCGTCACCATCTATGGGGTAGCCATGGCCTTAGAGCGCAATCCAGAAGCCGTAGCTGCCATGAAACAAGCAGACTGGGAAATTGCCTCCCATGGTTACCGCTGGATTGACTATCAACATATTGGCGAAGAAACTGAACGGGAACATATTGAAAGAGCCATAGAAATCCATACTCAAGTAACCGGATCTCGTCCCTTGGGATGGTATACCGGTCGAGTGAGTCCCCATACCCGTAGACTGGTGATAGAAGCTGGGGGTTTTTTGTATGATGCAGATAGTTATGCTGATGATTTGCCCTACTGGATTGTGGAGTATGGCCCGCCCCACTTGGTCATTCCCTATACTCTAGATACTAATGATATGCGGTTTGCCACTTACCAAGGCTTTAATAGTGGAAATCAGTTTTTTACTTATCTGCGAGATGCCTTTGACCTATTGTACGCAGAAGGTGAAGAGAGTCCCAAAATGCTCAGTATTGGTCTACATTGCCGATTAGCAGGAAGACCTGGACGAGCGGCAGCTTTGGCTCGCTTTTTAGATTATGTGCAACAGCACGAGCAGGTTTGGATGTGTCGTCGGGTAGATATTGCTCGTCATTGGCATAAATATCATTATCCCGATGACTAGACCATGAAGATTAATATAGATCAAGTTCTCTGTTCATAGAATCTACAACTAGAACAGGGGCCTTCTGGATAGACTGCACAACGAATTAATTCAGATAAGGCATTAAAGCGACAACTACTATCGCCAATAATCCACCGTCCATCGACTAAGCTTTGTTCTCTGGGAGGGGAGGAAGGTTGAACATAGAGGGCAATTTTGTGTAAACGATATTGGCCCGATTTTAGGGTATACCGATGACGACGCTCTAGAACAGTATAGGTTTTGCCTTCAACATTAAGATAGTTTCCCGGTTGGGGAGTCCAGTCGAGTTGAATTTTGCCTAGGTTCTCACGGGGATGGGTGACAATAATCTCTGTGGGCAATAAATCAGGTTCCATTGATGATCTTGATGATGACTTAATCTGCGTACAATAATCCTTTAAGGTATCGCATTGAATGAGTTATGGGCATCGGGATTTTAGATTTTTTTATCAAATGCAGATGAGCTGAAGTGATAGTCTGGGGTATCCGGATGATGGAAACAGCAATGAGAATGGTCTAAACATAGATTTTTTAGTACATTATCTAGAGCGATCGCACAGAGGAATCATGGTAGCACGCAAACGTAGATTAGGGTTCTGGAAAGTGTTTTTGGGCTTAAGCCTGACATTGGGGTTGAATGCAACGGGATTACCGACTGAAAGTATCGAGATCGATCGAGGCCAGGTGGTAGAATCGGTACCAATGGCGGCCATGAGGGGTTGGAATAGTGCTTCATTTCCTGTGGAAAATTTTGTGGAGTATACGTCCCGGTTTGGGCCCCGTGGTGGAGGCTATCATTATGGTTTAGATTTAGCCGCTCCCTATGGCAGTTATATTCGCAGTTGGTGGACTGGAAGGGTAGTGGAAGTGTGGGAAGATAATCGTTGCGGCACAGGAATTGTGATTGAGTCCGGATATTGGGAGCATATTTATTGCCATGTCAAGGGACGGGTGAGAACCCATCAAGGTCGTCCTTATTTGATCGATTACGGCGGTGGCATTATTCTTTGGGAAGGTCAGATGGTGAATTCTGGCGATCGCATTGCTAGAGTAGGTATGACCGGACGTACCAGTGGTCCCCACTTGCATTGGGGTTTGAAATATGCCGGTCAATGGGTTGACCCTAGCATGATTTTATTGGCTATGTCCCAATCTCGCGTTGCTGGACGATAGCTGAGTAGGAGAATGGGGAGGATATGAGGACATGAGGACATGGAGACACGAAGATAGATCATTCCCTATTCCCTATTCCCTATTCCGTTAGCCTGTCTGGAAAATATTTTTGACCATTCCCTTTTTCAATCCCGCAGCCGCTCGATCTAATTCATCGACTTCCCCAGGGGTTAAAGACCAACCTAATGCGCCGATATTTTCTTGGGCTTGACGGGGATTCTTTGCACCAGGGATGGGAATTGTACCTTTAGCCATACACCAATTTAATGCGACTTGTGAGGACGTTTTGTGGTGAAATTTGGCGATCGCGTGTAGGCATTCTAAAACCGGCTTTACTTGGGGCAATAACTCCTGAAATAACCCCTTACGCAGTCCTTGGGGTAGGGGGCCAGATTCCGTATATTTCCCGGTTAACAGTCCTAACGCTAAGGGACTATAGGCAATTAGTTGAATGCCCAAATCATCACAGACTGCTTTCAGATTGAGTTGGGTCACTGGAGCGGTGGATAAGAGAGAATATTGTACCTGTAGGGTGAGAACAGAAATCCCTCTGTTGTGCAAATGTTTGACTACTTTCTGTAATCGTTTGGGCCCATAATTGGATAAACCCACTGCTTTTGCTTTTCCCTGTTCATATAAATCAGCTAACCCATCTAAGAGGGCCCATTCTTGCCAAGGGGCATAATTAGCAGTAGACCAATGCATTTGCACTAAATCAATGGGTCGTTGCAAGCGTTGAGCAGATGATTCTCCGGCTTGCACCATGGCATTTCGGGTTAAGCGCCAAGGATAAGGGGCGAGTTTTGTGGCGATACAAAGACTATCAATATTGGCAGCAATACACCCTTGGGCAAATTGTCCGAGGAGCTTTTCACTTTGGCCATTGAATTTACCGGTTCCGTAAGAATCTCCAGTGTCGAATAGGGTAATGCCATTACTCACACAGAGATTAAAGACTTTTTGTAAGTCTCGATCCATGGTAGGGTCATATTGCCAGAGTAATCGATTGCCCCATGCCCAGGTTCCGCATCCCATTTTGGGTAAAGATAAGGTGGAAGTGCTTGCCATTTTTAAGGGTAAAGTCTGATAAAATAATTAATGAGGATCGCAGCGAATTTCGACGAGGAAACCATCGGGATCGTAGAAGTAAATGCCACGTCCTGTGGGGCGACTGACGGGGCCGCGATCGATCGCTACTTGATGATGCTGGAGGACAGAAATGGCACGATCGAAGTCTTCTGGGGCGATGTCAAAGGCGAGATGGTTGGCGCGAGTAAATTGGGTTTTGGGATTGGGGTCTGGAGGAGATAATTCGGGTTCCCAAAATAGGTCTATAATGATGCCATCAGGAGTGCGAAAGTTGGCGACTTTTCCAGTAGCGACGAGCTTAATGAGAGTTTCGGGGACTTGTTCGCCAGTGAGTTCTTCTAAGCCTAGGATTTGACCGTAAAAATTCCGGGAAGCATCCATGTTTTTGACGTTGAGGGCAATATGATGGACGGTTTTCAGGTGACCTTGGAGGAGGGGCGGGGAGTTCATGTTTAGATAGGTTTAGTGAATGATGGCTATGGTGTTATGTTAGAACAGTTTAAGATTACTCGCGATCGCCTCTCGTTAGAGGAAGTGTATCATTTAGCAGAAGATCCCGGCAATGGGGCGATCTCCCTGATGAGCGGTATGGTTCGCAATCAAACCGAAGGTAAACCGGTGATGGCTCTAGATTATCAAGCCTATGAACCGATGGCTCTAGAAATCTTTAAGCAGATTTCCCAACGTATTCATCAAGCCTATCCTAGCGTAAATCGAGTGGTGATTCACCATCGATTAGGATATTTGGAAATTGGTGAAGTGAGTGTGATTATTGCGGTGGGTAGTCCTCACCGAGCAGAAGCTTTTGCTGCTTGTCAGTATGCCATTGATGCGCTCAAAGAAGATGCTCCCATCTGGAAACACGAATGTTGGGCAGATGGAACACAAAGTTGGGTGAAACCTTCGGTAGGCTTCTCGCAGAAGTCAGACAAAAGACAATAGGGGCGAAAAACAAAAACTTTTCGCCCCTATTGGTATTACCTCTCTTTTGTATCGTTAGCTCTTTCTTGGGCTTGGTTTTTAATTCGATCAAACATAGCCTATTTGACTTCACCATAAGAGAATATCTTGTTTCGTACCATGAGAGTCAATAGAAGTCAATAAATTAATCATTAAATTTCATTAAGTCCAACGGCGGAAAAATGTGGTTTCTTGCCAAGTTTCCGCGGTAAGTTTTTCAATGGCTTCGAGTTTTTCTAAGGATAGGGATTGAAAGGCTTGGGCAACTTTAACATTTTCTTCAAGTTGAGTGACATGTTCAGCGGCAACAATACAGGAATGAATTCCAGGTTGGGATAAAACATAGCCTAGGGCTTGATCCATACCGGTTAATCTTCCGGGTTCTAAAAGTTTGCCATAGGCAGGAATTTTCATTGCTATAACGCCAACGTTTTTTTGTTGGGCAACGGGTAAAATTGTGGGGATATAGCGCTTCGCGCTAGGGAATAGGGAATAGGGAATAGGGAATAGGCTTTTGGTACATAGCTTTGAGGATTCAATACTGTCCCTCATAACAGCGCAAAGCGCTGTATGCGATCCAATTCTTCTCCAAAAGAGACATGGTGAAATTGCCAAGCATCCAAATAGTCGGTTTGCAAACGCTTCAAAGATTGTTCTAACTCTCGCCAAGCGCCATCGCGATCGCGAGCAGCCGTTTTCGTGGTTAAGAATACTTGGGATCGATAGGATGGTAAAACTTTTCCTAAATAATTTTCACTAGGGCCATAACTGGGGGCTGTATCAAAATAACGAATTCCTAATTCTAGTGCCCGTTCAATAATTGCGATCGCTTCTGATTCTGCTCCATTCCAGGATAGGGGCGTTTTTCCTGCTCCCCCTAAGCCAAAAACCGGTAAGCTCTCCCCCGTTTTGCCCAAAATTCGCTCCGGTAAAGGAGTTCCTGAATTAGGCAAAACTACTCGAGAGCGGGAAGAAGAGCGACTTAGGGCACTTAGAGTTGCGCCTAAAGAGGCGATCGCGCTACTTATCAGGAAAAAAGTTCGTCGTTTCATCCCTTGACCTCCCTGCACTATTTTCTAAAATCCAGTATAATTTAACTAAAAGGTTCCTTTAGCATCTCCAGGAGCATGTCGCCTGTTCTTCAATCTGACGGTGCGATCTAATCCTCTTAAGTTTCCTATTTATCGATAGAATTGAGATGAAAACGAGTTTAGCCAGTCCATCAACACTAAATCTTGAGCAAATTATAGAGCGAATTTTTGAAACTCGCCAAATTTCTCGCGCCGATCAAGAAAGTTTTATGAGATTATTGTTATCCAAAGATGCCCTAAGTTTTGCCGATCAACGCCAAATCGATCGGGTATTTGAAGGATTACGCCAAGGTCGTCTACGAGTGGTAGATTAAACTACAACGCTCTGCTTTCCTAAGAGCAGTGTTTCCAACGCTTCAGTATCAATCAAATACAGCGCAAAGCGCTGTTATGAGGGACAGTATTGATTCCTCAAAGCTATGTACCAAAAGCCTATTCCCTATTCCCTAGCGCAAAGCGCTATATTGCCCCAAAATTTATTCTTAAATCAGCGATCGCCGAAGGGTTCGTAAATCCTTTAATTTCAACAACAATTTTTTCTTTCGCTTTACGAGCCGCCATTAATTTCGTCACTCCTAAATCAACAAATTATCATGTCTGGTTGTTTGTGCTTTCTGCCCACTGATTTTGTATAGCAAGAGAGGGGAGAATGAAGACATTTTCTATTACTTGTTCCCTAAAACCACAATTTAGCTATCCTAACTTAACGAGTTCCTTGCTATATTGTTTACTTCTTCCGAGGTCAAATCGCGCCATTGGCCAGGGTTTAAAGCTCCTACTCCTAACCCTGCTAAGGAAACCCGCACTAATCTTAATGTCGGATATCCTACCGCTGCTGTCATCCGCCGTACCTGACGGTTGCGCCCTTCAGTGAGTGTAATTTCTAACCAAGCTGTGGGGACAGTTTTCCGGTAGCGAATCGGTGGATTGCGTTCTGGAAGATTCGGTTCAGGGATAATTTGTACTTGGGCAGGCCGAGTTTTACCGTCTTTGAGCTTGATGCCTTGACGCAGGGGATTTAAGTCTTGGTCGTCAGGAATGCGTTCTACTTGTACCCAGTAGGTGCGCGGATGGCCATAGCGCGGGTCAGAAAGACGATGCTGTAGAATGCCATCATTAGTTAAGAGCAGCAACCCTTCACTATCCCGGTCTAATCTACCCACGGGATAAACCCCAGGAACAGGTATATAATCTTTTAGTGTTTCTCTGGCTGATTTGCCTTGGGTATGGGGATTATCATCCGTGAATTGACAGAGAACGTTGTAGGGTTTGTAAAACAGGATATGGCGCTGAGGCCGATCGCCGCTAGAAGCAGATTTCATGGGTATCACTAGGGTAGTAAACCGCGATCGCCGGCAGTTTTGAGCCAGTTGGGATATTCTGTCATCAGTAGATCGTACAAGTCTTGGTCGGCGATCGCCTCCGGGTCTTCTACACTGAAGAAATCGGCATTATCGATATATCGTCCCTCCAAATCATCCAAATTTTCTAAAAACTCAAATTGACTGCCGCCGCTCAAAAAGCCTAAAATGCCCCCACGCTTGGATTTGACATCTTTACTCGATTTCCCAATCGCCATAAATTGCCAGAAAATCGGCTCATAGGATGACCATTGTAACTGTTGTTCGGACGGGTCGCGATCGAACGGTTGTCCATCGGTGACAAACATCACGTAAACAGGGACATTAGCCTTCAATGGCGATCGCCGATTTCCACCTCTGGCATCAGGAAAATAAGTATTCCTAATGGCTTGCAATGCTGGAGAATAGTTAGTTCCTCCTGAACCTCGATATTGATTTTGAGCTTGACCGATAAAATTATGGAAGTTCTCTACCGTCATCTCGCCCATATCCTGGGAATTTCCGGCAAACAAGAAAATCTTAATCGCTCCATCATCATCAAACCGACAACCGAGGGCTAATATTTTTTCCGCTAACCGTTGAATTTTACCGGAGTGATAGAGTGAGTACATAGAACCAGAAACATCTAAACAAAGAGCAACTTGTGCTTGATGGTTGGTTAAATTTGCCTTTTGCAAAGAAATATCAGCTTTTTTGACTAAATCGAATAAGAGAGGCGCTTCCTTTTCCAATTTCTTCTCTAATTCAACCGCTTTTGCTCTGCGGGTGGATTCGGGAGCAGGAGGAGGAGGAGCGGGTGGGGTAGCTCCTTCTTGATGATATTGGTCTAAAAAGCCTTGTAATCCAGAATCATACCCTTGACCAAGGGCATGAAAACGCCATTGCCCTCCTTTCTGATAAATGCGACCAAATTCTAGGGCTGTTTCTGAAGTAAATGCCTCAGTTAAAGCATAACGGGCTAATTCTTCCTGGGTTTGGGGATTGGAGATCGCCATAAATGCTTGGTCAATGTGACCAAAACTTTGCTTTTTCTCCACTCCTTCATGAATAGTGACCACAAACACCAGTTCAGTAATCACCGGGCTGATTTGACTCAAATCAAGCATAAAGCTTTGCCGACCTTCTCGAGAATCTTCTAGTCGTTGCAAAGCGCGATCGGGCGATCGGGCATTATTATAAAATACAAAATATTCTTCGGCGGGAATCAGTCCATTCGCCCCTAACATAAATACCGAGCCATCAATATCATATCCTGCTTTTGTGGCGCTCCAACCCACCTCAATCTGAAGTTGTTGCACATGAGGATAAGTTTGAGACAGATTAAACCGTGCGCCTTTTGTTAATTCAGTAGTCATAGATTGAATCTCGAATATCTTTTCTATTTTACGATTATTGCCTATTGCCATTCGTGCCTATTGCCTCAAAACAGAACCCAACTGTCCTAATTAACTGATTCCTTACTATAGATATTAGTCCGGTACATCCAGTAATTCAGACCTGAAAAAAACATCATAGCAATTAAGCTAGAATAGATAGCGAGTGAACTCATCTCCACCAGCAATAAAGAACTAATGATTTCTATAGCAATCAAGCCAATTACTATATTAGCAAGGGTTTGCCGATTTAAGAGAGAAGATAATATTGCCCCCAGGGGAGCGCCTACCACAACTACAGGAACTGCCGCCAACCAGTAACTCCGAACAGGCTCTATAAAATCATTCAATACCCAGGCATAAAACGCAAATCCAAAAACAGCATTTGTGGCCATCAACATTACAGAAGTTGGCGTAGCAACTCTTTCGCAAAATCGAAAGAGAATCACCATCACAGAAAAACAAAATATATTAATTCCACTACCGACTAGACTACTAATGATTCCGCCCATAGTTCCAGCGAGTAGCCAGATGATTCGCTCGTTTGCTGTCCAGATTGGCATCCCTAGATGGACTTCTCTCGGTAATCGGTTTAAGGCTAATAAGGTAATCCCAAAACTAGCGAGTAGAACTGTAAATGACATTTTTATTACATCTGGAGGCAAAATAGGGGCTAATAAAATTGCACCGAAAACCATACCGATTAGACCTCCAATACTGCCCCAACAAATAACCCGCCAATCGACTCGAATGCCGGTCAAGACGATCCCTATGGCGGCGGCTGTTATGCCGATACTTTGAATGGCTAAGGAAAATATTTTAGCCTCTGAGGGGTCAATATGTAAAATCTTAGTAAATACAGGAAAAATAACTGCTGCTCCTCCCAGACTTGTTCCTCCGGCAACTGCCGATCCAAAGATCATCGTTAAAGCAATTTCCCAATACTCCATAACATAAGAAACAGCTCGCTCGATACCGAGTAAGCTTAACCAGATTGTCCAAACTGTAACGGCGATACAGATCGTGACGGTGCGTTTGCGAATCGAGATCTTATTAGGGGAGTTCAAGTCTTTAGTCCTGTTAAATTATTGAATAAAAAATAGAGTTTTTTGACGACTGGGTATGTCGAAGAGTGAACGAGAACTCCAGATTAAGCTAACACAATTATCCTCAAGGCGATCGCCGATGGCCATGAAACGCCCTTCGCTCTCATCTCCATGACCCACTCCCAACGGAAAGTGCTATATCTTGACTGAGCTAGATGCTAGGGAGTAAAAAGAGTTAGAGCAACTATGGGAGAAAAGTTTATAACATTTCTTGCTTCTATAGAGTCTGGCTTCAAGCCTTAGACCCTAAGCCATACAATCTTTTGCCCATTGTCCAGCGTGCCCTATTCGCTATTCTACTGGCTGCTAGCTGGTGAACCCATCCATAGTCAGCCGATTGACCCGATCCAGATTCAAGTATTTATTTACTTCTGGGAAACTAAAATAATTGCTACTCTAGCCTATGTCCCGCTTAGTCGCACAACCTCAACATCAGAAACTAACCATGCGGCTAACTCGTAGTTTTAGTCGCTTAGAAGATTTTGGATTTAGCCTGACGGGATTATTAGTCTGGCCGGGAACGGTGATTGGAATGGATTATGCTTTAGGCCCTCAAGCACTATGGGTTTGGTTACCTGCTGTTATTGTGGCGATCTTACTCAATCTCCAATTAGCTCGGTTGGGCAGTTATTGGCCGGAGATGTCAGGCGGCACATCCAACTACGCAACCCGCTTGCTAAAGTCTTATCCAGGTTTGGGTTTATATGCAGCCAGTGGTTACTTCATTAGTTGGGCAGCTCTGATTCCCATTAATGCTATTGTTTTGACGGATTTAATTGCAGCGCTCCTAACGCCCTATAGCATTGAGATCCCCAATACAGCTCTCAATATTGGCTTTACCTTAATTGCCTTTATCTTAGCGTTCAGTGGCAACCGCGCCCTAGCCATTCTACACCTGATCTTTATGCTGCCGGCGATCGGCTTCCTCCTAGTTTTTGCGATTCAGGGATTGGGGTGGTTAGTTCTGTCTCCGGACAGTCCAGGCTTTTTCCCCGATCGCTGGTCTCCTTTCGCGCCAGTAGAATGGGCAAAATGGTATTTAGTCGCCGTCTATGCTGTTTATGGTAGTGAAGGTGCAACGGCCTTTATTGCTGATAGTCGCCAACCCAGTTCAGCACTCCACTATCTGAAACTGACCGCTGGACTATTGCCCATTGTCTATATTGGCGGCTCTTGGGTGGTTATGAGATTGGATAGAGATCTCACATTCGGAGACGATACTCTGCTCAACCTGATCCAAAGCGCTCAGTCCTTTTGGGGAGACTCGGCCACCGTATTAATTGTATTGCTTATTGCCTTTGCCTCTTTGCTCAGTTGTGCCACCACAGTCGCCCTAAGTGCTAGAGTTCTCTACCAACTTGCTCTTGATGACTATATTTCCCCAGTATTTGGCGTGGTTTCCCGTCGAGGCGTTTTAGGGCCTGCCCTCACTGCCACATTAATCATTAGCATCGCTTGCTTAATTTGGGGAAATGTTTTGCGGATTATCTCCATCACCGGAATTGGCTATCTCGTTTCCATGATGGTGCTTCATCTGGGACTATGGCTCAATCGTGAAAAGCCCGAAGTGCTTTGGCCGTGGTGGTCTCTCGGTTTTCTGATCGTCGAAACCCTGGTGCTGGTGGTTGGCGGTTTAGCTTGGAGCGTGACTGATTTTTGTGTGGGTTTAGCCATCCCAATCGTACTGATTTTAGGCGATCGCGCGATCGATCGATTGTCCTTAAAACTGCCCATTTTTCAGCCCACTTGGTGGAACAAGCGCTATCAAATGAGGCCAGCCGGAGATTTTAATGATTTTGTTGGGCTTCAAGTCTCGGTATTGATCTTTCTCGTTTGCGGGGCAGCAGCACTCGGTTGGTTGATGAGTTCTCGATTCCACTGGCTGCCCCCAGAGATCCGAAATAGCGTGCTGGTGATTGTTATCTTAACAGTGGGATTTGTAGGAGTAGCGATCGCCTGTTGGACAAGCTTACCTCAAGTTGCTAGAATTGCCGAAGCCAGAGAACAAGCAGAACTTTTATTTACCATTGCCCAAGATGCCATCGGAGCGATCGACCGCCTGGGAGTCATTCGCCAAGTTAACCCAGCCATGACCGCATTGTTTGAAACCGATAGACGCGACCTGATCGGCCGCCCCCTCAAAGACTATCTAAGAAATTTGCCGGATACTGTAGAACGCTGGCCGCGATTGAGCGAACAGCAATTAATCTTAGGGGAACGGGCGATCGTCCTAGAAATGTCCACCTCAGAATTAACCCACAACTTTTTTGAAGAAAATGTCATTATTCTGCGAGATATTACTGAACAAAAACAAGCTGAAACTGCCCTACGAAAATCAGAGTCCCAACTCAGAGAGCAAGCGCAACAATTAGAATTGAGAGTTGAAGAGCGCACTGCCGAACTCCAACTTGCCAAAGAAAAAGCCGATACTGCCAGCGCTGCAAAAAGCAACTTTATTGCCAGCATGAGTCACGAACTGAGAACGCCCCTCAATGCCATTCTCGGTTTTTCCCAACTGATGATTCGCTCCCCAACCCTGCCAGAAGAACACCAAGAAAACGTGAGCATTATCAACCGTAGTGGAGAACATCTACTCACCTTAATTAACAATGTTCTCGACCTCTCGAAAATTGAAGCTGGACGAACCACTCTGAATCCCAAGAACTTTGATTTGTATCGCTTACTCTCCGATATAGAAGATTTACTACACTTGAAAGCAGAGGCAAAAGGGCTACACTTAGGAATAGAATGGGAGCCGGATTTAAACCGGTATATTTGTACCGATGAACTCAAAGTGCGCCAAATTCTGATTAACTTGATTAACAATGCTATTAAATTCACAGAAACGGGAGGAGTATCGGTGAGAGTCGCACCTAGTTCCACCTACTCTGATACCCAGGTTAAACTAATTTTTGAAGTAGAAGATACCGGAGCTGGAATTGCAGAACAAGAATTAGACCAGCTCTTTGAAGCATTTTCCCAAACCACCAGCGGCAAAAAGGCCCAAGAGGGAACCGGATTAGGCCTAACGATCAGCCGTTCCTTTGTCCAATTGATGGGAGGTGAGCTGACAGTTCGCTCCCAGGTTGGAAAAGGCACAGTCTTTCAATTTGATATCAACGCTATTCCTATAAAACAAGACCAAGTCGAAGCGCGCAAACCCAAACAGCATGTTATCGCCCTCGAACCCGGTCAACCTCGCTACCGGATTTTACTGGTCGATGACAAGCCTTTGAATCGCAAGTTATTAAACCAATTGCTATCTCCCTTGGGGTTTGAACTTAAAGAAGCCAGCAATGGTAAAGAAGCCATAGAAACTTGGCGCAATTGGGAACCCCACTTGATTTGGATGGATATGAGGATGCCAGTTCTGGATGGATACGAAGCAACACGCCGGATTAAAACCACAATTAAAGGACAAAATACGGTAATTATTGCCCTAACTGCTAGTGTCTTAGAAGAAGAGAGAGCAGTGGTCGTCTCTGCTGGCTGCGATGACTTTCTACGCAAACCATTTCGACAAGAAGAAATCCTGGAGGCTATACAGAACCATTTAGGGGTGCGCTATGTTTATGAAGGCCCCGAAGAAATTGACACTTCCAGTGCAACTTCCACAGAAAATAGATTAACCCGAGAAGCGTTGATGGAACTCCCAGAGACTCTCCGGCAACAATTACAGGAATTGTTACTCACGGGCAATCTTAAGCTGTTGGCCATAGTTCTAGACGAGATTGCTGCTGACG
Source organism: Roseofilum sp. SBFL (assembly GCF_017746885.1). Lineage (NCBI taxonomy): Bacteria > Bacillati > Cyanobacteriota > Cyanophyceae > Desertifilales > Desertifilaceae > Roseofilum > Roseofilum sp. SBFL. Next base: position 14,429 of record NZ_JAGHZH010000154.1, read on the forward strand.
ATCCCCCTTTAGCTCAGGCGATCAAAGCATGTTGCGATCGCTTTGACTATCAGAAAATTCTAAATTTACTGACCGAATAATATAAACCTCTATGAATAGTGAGCAAATGAACGGCGATTCAGGCAATATCTTAATTATTGATGATACTCCCGCTAACTTACAACTATTGATGGGTTTGTTATCAGAGAAAGGATACACCGTTAGACCCATTCCGAGCGGTAAGTTAGCCCTCCAAGGCATTCATTTAGACTATCCAGACCTGATATTACTGGATATTTCCATGCCAGAGATGGATGGCTACCAAGTCTGTCAGCATCTCAAAGAGGATGAAAGAACGCGAGATATTCCGGTGATTTTCGTCAGTGCTTTTGATGAAGTGCTGGACAAATTGAAGGCCTTTGAAGTCGGTGGAGTCGATTATATTACTAAGCCGTTTCAGGCGGAAGAGGTTTGGGCGAGGGTAAAAACCCATCTCTCTTTGCACCGCTTACAACAGGAATTACAGCAAAAAAATGCACTTCAAGATCTAAAATTAGCGGAACAAAATGTGCTACTGCAACAGACCAACCAAGAATTGTGCCGACGCTTAGAGCAACTTCAAGAAGCCCAACTGCAATTAGTCCAAGGTGAAAAAATGGCTACATTAGGTCAGTTAGTGGCAGGAGTCGCCCACGAAATTAATAATCCTCTCTGTTTTATTGGTGGGAATATCGGTGCTGCACAAGACTATTTGCAAGACTTGCTCGAAATTCTGGCTCTCTATCAAGAAAACACGTCCCCTCCTGAGTCAATTCTGGAGGAGATTGAAGATTTTGATCCTGATTTTATTCGGGAAGATTTTCCTAAACTGATTGAATCGATGCAAACGGGATGCGATCGCATTCAAAATATTAGTACGTCGTTGCGAACTTTTTCTCGCAGTGATGCTGGTGAAAAAGTTAAATTCAATCTCCATGAGGGTCTAGATAGCACTCTCTTAATTCTCAAATATCGACTGAAAGCCAATGAAGAACGACCCGCTATTGAGATCGTGAAAAACTATGGCGATATTCCTGAAATGAACTGTTATGTTGGCCCCATCAATCAAGTATTTATGAATCTTTTGTCTAATGCTATTGATGCCTTGGATGAAAGCAATGCAGGAAAACCATTTACAGAAATTGAAACGAAACCCAATTGCATTACTATAAGCACAGAATTTAGTCAAGATAAAAAATGTATAATCGTTAGAATTGTGGATAATGGCAGGGGAATGCCAGAAGAGGTGAAAACGAAAATATTCGAGCAAGGATTTACAACGAAGGCGGTGGGAAAAGGTACAGGGTTGGGACTGGCGATCGCCTACAAAATTGTCCAAGAACAACATGGTGGGACAATAGCTTTCAGATCGGAATTGGGTAAAGGGAGTGAATTTACGATTACTATTCCTGAATTAAATGATACAGAGACAAAAAATGGATAGGTTAGTGCGATCGCCAAAACCAGGTTATGGACTCTTCAGCAAGATAGGAGGAATGGGATCGCCACGCAGGAGCGATCGCGATCTCTACTGGAATCTAAATATAAAGGCTATAATCTAAATTTCGCCAAAAGTACATAGACAAATGGTCTTGAAGTTACCTGTTGATGAAATTAGGTAAAGCAGACCCGTACCACCAGCAGAAGTAAACTATACTTCTGAACAGGACAAAGGCACTTCTTTGGCGATCGCTATCCCTAATAAAGACTAGACTAATGACCCCAACACTTCCTGGCTATCAAATTGGCTCAAAAATCTATGAAGGAGAGCGAACCCTAGTCTATCAAGGAAAACGCCTATCCGACTCCCTAAACGTCGTAATCAAATTGTTACGCAACTCCCACCCCAGTTTTAGCGAACTGGTACAGTTCCGCAACCAGTATGCCATTGCCAAAAACCTAAACCCCACCAGTATTGTCGTCCCCCTAAGCTTAGAGCGCTATGGCAATGGTTACGCCCTAGTTATGGAAGATTTGGGGGCGATCGCTCTAGACAAAGCAATAGCAAAAGAGCAATCCTTAGACCTAGAAAACTATTTAGATATAGCCATCCAACTTGCTGAAATCCTACAAGAACTCGATCGCCAACAAGTGATCCACAAAGATATTAAACCAGCTAACATCCTGATTCAACCCGAAACGCAACAGGTGAAATTAATTGACTTCAGCATAGCCTCCCTGCTACCTCGTGAAGCCCAAGAAATCAAAAACTTCAACGTC
>NZ_JAGHZH010000155.1:0-7823 GCF_017746885.1 Roseofilum sp. SBFL
ACAACGCCATCGCCATTGCAGAATGTCTGCGAGGACTGGCCAAAATTAACGCTAAACAACGCCATTATGAAAGGGCCCGACAGTTGTGGCAAGAGGCTCTAGATTTGGCCAGTCAGTTTCGCTATCACGAGCATCCCCTATTCCCGTTGCTGATGGCAGATTTAGCTGCTGTGCATGTGTTTTTAGGCGATCGCCCCAGTGCGGAAATTTTGTACGAAAAAGCACAAGAAAAAGCATTGAGGATTTATGGCAAACAGCATCAAGTGGCGATCGCCATTATCCACGATTACCATTCCCTTTGCCCTAGACCTAATTTTTGATTTTTAATTGTTTTGTCCAGTCAATCTCAGTATTTTCAGCCAATTCGGTGGCGATCGCCTCAGCGCCATAACGATTCAGATGGCTCGGATCGGAAAAATAACCGTATTCTCCCCCCAACCAGAGCAAGATCCAATCCTGAACCTGTAAACCCAAGGCTTGTTGGGTGCGAAGATAGTCCTGAAACTGGGATTCAAAGGCTGTGCGGGCTGGATCTAAATAAACATCTGTTAAGGGCATATTGACGAACATCAAACTCACGCCCATGTCTTGGGTATAAGCCATTGTATTTCTAAGAGCTTCATCCTGTTCGCCCTCTAAACTAAAGAACTCATAATCGCGATCGTAAGCCCCAGAGACTTGAGGATGATTCTCATAGTAGGTATTGGGATCGAACTCAATTTTGAAAGGCAGAAACCCATCCGGATTGAGAATCGCCGGTTGTAGCATTTCCGGGTCTTCTACCTGGGTCAGGTGTGAGGTATCTTCCGGTAAAATCTGAGAAAGGGTGGTCTGAATCTGGTTATGGAGGCGATCGCGCTGGGGATACACCGCAGACAACGACCCCAAACCGGCTTCAAGCCAATCATTAGCTTGTTCGTAGCTCTGGGTAATAGAAAAGCGCTGTAAACCCAGATCGTTATCCTCAGAAGTCTGGGTTGATGAATTTCCAGACCAAGGTGTACCATACTCCGGCCGGGTTAAGGTTTGTGCTTGTAACTGTTGATATCCTTCAGAAGCGGCGATCGCCTCATAAGTTAGATCCTCCCGTCCGCTATTAAACGCCCTGGTCCCATCCGCCCAAATGATTACTTTCGGCAACTGTTCGGGAGTCAACAATTCCCGAATCACCCAATCCACCACCTTAGCGGTTGCCCCATTAATCCCAAAATTATAAATACTCACATCCGCATAGCCGCGATCGGCCAAATCCTCTCGCAGTTGCTGCGGATCGATCCCTCGCAGGGCACGGGATGAGCCAATAATCATCACATCAGGCGCACCCGATTCTAACATCAAGGCATGATAGCGCCCCAAATGTTCATCAATCAGTTGATTATTAAACGTGGGATAGGGAGACGGAGGACTTAAACAGGAACTATCTACACACTCCTCTGATGTCGCCTCCCGATCTCCTAACACACTCTCATCACTGGCATTGGCTGGATCTGTGCCTAAATTCAAATAGCCTGGAGCGATCGCCGCACTGGAGGAATTTGGACTCGCTAATTGGGTTAATTTATACCCCAATAACCAATCAATTTCCAACGTTAGCAATAGCCCCAAAGCCCCCCAAACCAGGGCAATCATCAGTTGAGGAGTTAGGCGATCCCTCCAACTCGGATTCGATGGAGGAGTTGGCAGTGGGGAATAGGCAGTGGGGGAATAGGGAGCAAGCGTGCCTTCAATGGCGGCAGGTTGGGCATCAGGAGCCAAAAGTCCACTTCTGACTAACGCTTGTTGACAGTATTGTACTAAGGAGATTTTCGGACGCTTCTTCTTCGGGGCAACCGAAGGTTGAGGGGGAGAAGCTGGATCGGTCTGCTGGGGTGAAGCCGATCGATCCTCCGTTTCCTGCACAGCTACTGAAGAAGGGTGAGGCTCTGAACTCACCGAGGAAGGAGAATCTTGCCAGCGATGGGGAGCGCGATCGAGGGCAATTAGATCGCCCACATAGGCGCTACTAGCGGCGAATTCTGGGGGCGCTTCCGGAACCAAGCGTTTTCTGGACTTAAAGTCAACCCCATAGTTCCAACGGGGCAGTTTTTGACCCGCTCTGCGTCCATAAACCCGCACGCCAGCAATAGCCGGAATTTTCAGTTGACGCAAGAATTTCGCCACTAGGGGAGCGACTTGCCGTTGATTGGGGCAAACCGGAGCATCACTCATCACATGCAAGAGGTCTTGCTTGAGCAGAATTTGAATCCGAATTCCTCCAGTGCTGAGTTGTTGCTCAATTTCTGGGTTGAGCAGTCGATTCAGCAGAAATTGTAGGGCGACTTGACGACCCTTTTGGGCTAATTCTAGGGTGGAGGGATGCAAATCTGGGTCGCTTTTGGCGGGCAGATCCAGCCAATCCACCCAAGCCGGGGTCGATTTATTATTCAGGTGACCGTAGATTGTGGCGGCATGAATGCCTTGGGGAGCGATCGCATTGAGTAAACTTTGAATCTTTTGGATGACCAGGTCTTGCTGGGGAATTGTTGTCCCCCGACAAAACAGGTGTAGGGTAGATTCTTTGAGAATAGCAGAGATATGCAGTTGGGTTTCTGGGGCTAATATTTGGTCAATCAGGCGATTAATTGCCGGGACATCTCCCCATCGCGCCCATTGACGGAGCATCACCGAGCGGGGAGTCAGATCTACCAGCAACACCCAATCTGGGGAAGGTTCGCCATGAACTTGACAGGCGATCGCCGCATCCCGAAATCCGGATAGCTCTAATTCCCGCAATTGCCCGGCAATTTTCGGCCCCAGTAAGCTGGAATCGGGACTATAGTTGCTATAGATACCCACATGGAGCCGCTTAAAGGGAGTATCCAGTTGATTGTAGCGCTTCAGGGTTTTCACCTTAACCTTAACTCCAATCCCCAGAGGACTGAGACTCTCACTGAGGTAACGGGCGATCGCATGGGGATTACCTTCAGCCGCTAAATTACGATTCGAGACCACCATCCCCATTCCAGAGCTAGTCTCAATGGGGTCAGCAACCGCCGCCGCAGCTACTGAACGTCCGTTTTCTGGCGTTGGGGTAGGTCGTTCTCCTCGGGGCTGAGGGGAGTTTTCTGGCGGGAGATCGCCATAATCGCTCGGATTAGGAACAGAGGCGATCGCCAGCTTATTCAAATCAATTTGTTTCGTCCACTCTGGATAATTCGGCCCGCTCACCCGACCATAAATCCAGATTTGGTAAATTGGCGGTTGATCGTCTGGCAGTAAACGATCTAGGGAAATCTCCGATAGTCCTTCAATTAAACTCGATTCCACCCAATCTTGCGAAGGAGAATGGGGAGCGCTTTCACAAAGAATATGGAGAATATTACCCCGTACTCGGACTTTCACTTTTCCCACCTCTGGCCCAATCCGATCTTGGGCCCATTGGGATAAACTTGTCCAAGTCCCGATTGTGTGAGTAGAATTCATGGGCGGCATAGGGAAGATGACATCAAGGGGGAGTGGGAAGAGTTATAGCGTTAAACGCTAGGGAGTAGGGAATAGGCACGAAGCAATAGGCAACAGATCATGGGAGCTAGGTTTCAGGATTCAAACCTGTCCTAACGGCTTTAGCGGTTGCTATCAAACCAGTCTCCATGCATGGTATTACACAATGGGATGGAATAGGGGATTATGCTTTGATCAAGCCACTTTTTCAGGATAGACTGAGCGAATTGGATGCCATTAGAACGGCATGAGTTGGGCGATCAAACCCCATAATCCAATTCATGGGATTGGGCTTGCTCCCTAGACACTTTATATCGCTTTACAAAAAAAATATGCAACCTTCTAACTCCCTTGAATCCGATCGAGAGTCTTCCCCTGCCGTTTCTAGTGAAGGGGTCTCTATCCTCTTAAGTTTATCAACCCTGCCCGTGGTGGTTGGCCTCTTAGCCTTAAAGAATGTGAGCCAATTCTGGCAGCAAGTCGGTCGAGACTCAGAAGAGATTTTTCGCGGCGATCGCCTACCCTTACTCACTGAACCTCCCCAAACTTCATCCAAACCGAATCCAGAAACCTAGAAATCTAAACCACTCCTGTAGGGAAAACTGTTCGTTATGGACAGTTTGTTCTCCATCTCCCCTTGACAATCGAAAGCAGACCAACCGCCCGCGAAATATTGAGACCTCTTGCATCAGTGGGCAGAAAACGAAATAGTAATGCAGTAATCATATATTCCGCTATGACTATCGTCTTTTGCCTGACTTCTGCAAGAAGTCTATTGATCGATTCACCGATCGATTATCACTCCCGTCAAAGCAACCTTCACCCCCTAGAATGGTTGAGTATCACTAGCTGGATCAGAATTCGATGAGTTCAACACTTCACCCCTCAAACCCTAGCTTGAGTAACCTATCAGCTAATAGTTCGCCCTCCTCCTCCAATGAAGTCGTGGCGACTCTGACCTCTGAGTTGCTGTTGCGTCAGCGTCTGAAATTAGTCGAACAGTTGTGGGAGTCAGTACTCCAACAAGAATGTGGCAGTGAGCTAATCACCTTAATCAGGGAAATGCGTACCCTCTGCTCCCCAGAAGGTCAAGCCCCTAATGTGGTCAACACCCAAACCCAAGCCTTAATTGAAAATTTAGATTTGAACGCCTCCATCCGGGCAACTCGAGCCTTTGCCCTCTATTTCCAACTTATTAATATCGTTGAACAGCATTATGAGCAAAGGGGCCAACAACAGCAATATTGGGATTCCCCTACATCTGCTAACCCTTCCTTAGATTCAAGTGAACCAGAAGAACTCTCCCCTCCAGAACATTTTCAACCCAAACCTTGGAGTGGTAATCTCAGTAAAATCCGTCGTGACTTAGGAACATTTCATTCTCTGTTTCCCAAACTCAAAGAACTGAATGTGCCTCCCGGACAGATTCAATCGTTGATTAATCAACTCGATGTGCGCTTAGTCTTTACCGCTCACCCAACGGAAATTGTTCGCCATACCATTCGGGATAAGCAACGGCGGATCGCTAAATTGCTGCAACAACTGGATCAATGGGAAGAAGGATTAGTGGCGACTAAGGGCAATTCTGCCTCCATTCCCTCGGCTGTAGCCAACAAAATCAATGAAAAAACCGAACAACTACGCCAAGAAATTCGCCTCTGGTGGCGTACCGATGAATTGCATCAATTTAAGCCTAGGGTCTTAGATGAAGTTGATTATACCCTCCACTACTTTGGGGAAGTTCTGTTTGATGCCATTCCCAAACTCTATCAGAGGTTTAAGCAGGCCCTCAAGGACACATTCCCCAACTTAACTCCTCCTCAATATAACTTTTGTACCTTTGGGTCTTGGGTGGGATCGGACCGAGATGGCAACCCATCCGTCACCCCTTCAGTGACGTGGCAAACAGCTTGCTATCAACGAAACCTGGTGTTAGAAAAGTACATTACTTCGATTAAATACTTAACGGATATCCTGAGTTTATCCTTGCACTGGAGCGATGTGCTACCCGAGCTATTAGAATCCTTAGAGCAAGACCAGCAGCAGATTCCCGTGGTTTATGAGCAACTATCAATTCGCTATCGCCAGGAACCCTATCGTCTAAAGTTGTCGTATATTCTAAAACGATTAGAAGAAACTCGCGATCGCAACTTGCAATCCGAAATTCAAGTCACCCATCGGCCCCTAATTGGCCAAGACGGTAGACCCAAGTTTCCCGAAAGTAATCTCACCCCGCACAGTTATTCCTCTAGTGAAGACTTCCTGAAAGAACTGCAACTGATTCATCGCTCCCTAACCGAAACCGGTTTTTATTGTCGGGAACTTGAAGATCTCATTTGCCAAGTCGAAATTTACGGGTTTAAACTTGCCCATTTAGACATCCGTCAAGAAAGTTCTCGCCATAGCAGCGCCATTAACGAAATTATCCAATACTTGCGGATTCTACCCCAATCCTATGACGACCTGAGCGAAGAAGAACGGGTTGAATGGTTAGCGACAGAGCTGCAAACCTTGCGACCCCTGATTCCAGGAGAATTACCGTTTTCGGAAACAACCTGTGAAACCATCGAAACCCTACGCATGGTGCGTCAACTGCAACAGGAATTTGGCCGGGAAATCTGTCAAACTTACATCATCAGCATGAGCAATGATGTCAGCGATATTCTCGAAGTCCTGCTGTTAGCCAAAGAAGCCGGACTTTACGATCCAGCCACTGGTGTGAGTACGATACAAGTAGTTCCCCTCTTTGAGACCGTCGAAGACCTCAAACGAGCGCCAATAGTGATGCAAGCACTGTTTGAATTACTCCCCTATCGAGCTTCCATTTCTGGTGGATATGAAGCCTTAAAAGAGCAAAAACCAGCATTACAAGAAATCATGCTTGGTTATTCCGATAGCAATAAAGATTCGGGTTTCTTAAGTAGTAACTGGGAAATTCATAAGGCCCAGAAAGCACTAGAGCAAGTCGGCACTCCATTTGGAGTAGAATTACGGATTTTCCATGGTCGCGGGGGTTCTGTCGGTCGAGGGGGCGGGCCAGCCTATGAAGCGATTTTAGCCCAACCGAGCCGTAGTATTAATGGGCGGATTAAAATAACCGAACAGGGAGAGGTGTTAGCCTCTAAGTATTCTTTACCAGAGTTGGCCTTGTATAATCTGGAAACGATTACCTCCGCAGTGGTGCAAGCGGGAGCCCTCGGCAGTGGGTTTGATGATATTGACCCCTGGAATGAGATTATGGAAGAATTGGCGATTAAGGCGCGATCGCACTATCGTTCTCTAATCTACGAACAACCCGATTTTCTCGACTTCTTCCACTACGCCACCCCCATCCAGGAAATTAGTCAACTGCAAATTAGCTCCCGTCCTGCTCGTCGTGGAGGTAAAAAGAAAGGTCTTTCGGGACTGCGAGCCATTCCTTGGGTGTTTAGCTGGACTCAGGCTCGGTATTTACTGCCGAGTTGGTATGGAGTAGGGGCGGCTCTCCAGGAATTTATCGATCAAGAACCCCAACAACATCTGAAACTGCTGCAATATTTCTATGCTAAATGGCCGTTCTTCAAGATGGTAGTCTCGAAAGTAGAAATGACCCTTTCTAAGGTAGATTTGCATATTTCCAGGCACTACCTGGAAAAACTTTGTCCCCAGGAGGAGTTAGGGAGACTCGAACTGGTGTTTGAGCAAATCAAAGAGGAGTTCTATCGCACTCGTGAAGTGATTCTGGCGATTACGAATCATGAGAGACTTTTGGATGGAGACCCCATGCTTCAGCGATCGGTTCAGTTACGCAATCGTACGATCATTCCATTAGGCATGTTACAAGTCTCCCTCTTAAGCCGCCTACGTCAACATAATACCAGTGGCTCATCGGGCGTGATTTCTCGCTATAGTAAAGGCGAATTACTGCGAGGCGCTCTACTCACCATTAACGGCATTGCTGCGGGAATGCGAAACACGGGTTGATCCCCCTATGAGGAGAGAGAAAGCTCTCTCTCCTCCACTCTCAAAACATTATGGCGCTTTATTGTTTTTACCCATGATTTAGACTTTGGTACATTACTGGCCATAAACCAAGTGTTATCCAAGTTCGCACACAAAATGTGCTGTCGAGTTACTTAGAAAATATAGCGCTTTGCGCTAGGGAATAGGGAATAGGGAATAGGAAATAGGCTTTTGGTACATAGCTTTGAGGATTCAACACTGTCCCTCATAACAGCGCAAAGCGCTGTATCCCTCTTCTGTCACTCTCCGGTTTCTTCTATTATTAATAATTTCCAGAGCTAAGGTATACTCAGTGATACAGGGTGTGGCGATCTCATTTTTGCCCATATGCATACTCTTGG
>NZ_JAGHZH010000156.1:0-12080 GCF_017746885.1 Roseofilum sp. SBFL
TGATGCGGACTTGCTCTGGCGCAATACTTCTACGGGAGCCAATGAACTGTGGACGATGAGCGATGGTAGTGCGAGCAGTACTGATGCTATCCGCTCTGCTGCTACCAATTGGGAAGTCCAAGGTACGGAAGACTTTGATGGTGATGGAAATGCTGACATCTTCTGGCGCGACCCCCTCACTGGACAAAACTCTATCTGGTTCATGGATGGTAGTACCCGCGTCAATAGTGGCAATATATCTCATGGTGCGACCAACTGGGAAGTGGCAGCTCTCGATGACTTCAACGCTGATGGTAAAACCGATATCCTCTGGAATGACCCCAGTAATGGTGCGAATGCCATTTGGCTAATGGATGGCCTATCTGTAGTCTCAGGAAAACGCATCAACCGTGCCGGTGCCGGATGGGAATTGCAAGGTACAGAGGACTTCAATGGGGACAATAAAGCCGATCTTCTGTGGCGTAATGGCTCTGGAAGCAATGCGGTGTGGTTCATTGATGATACCACGATCGCCTCTGGACAAAACCTCAGTGGTGCGATCGCCCGATGGGATGTGCAGGGATTAGGCGATTTTAATAACAATGGGTCTCCGGATATTTTCTGGCGTGACAGTGCGACGGGAGATAATGCCCTGTGGTTGATGGATGGTACAACCCATTCCGGTGGCGCGATGTTGGTATAAACCGATTTCAGGCAGCAAAGGGAGTTCCTCTGCTGCCTGTTGATTTTTGTTGTTGACTTAAATTATTAGAGCCTAAACTCTGACCCATAATAACTAGGCTGTTTTTACAAAAAGAACAATTAAATGTGGGCTATATGACTCGCTTTTTATTTGATAAATTACGGTATCTAACTTGAGCTAAACTTCATTTTATTTCGCTAATTTAAGCGATATTTTGCTACAAGAGAACAATTGACTTGACCTTTACTCATAGATTAATGGTGTCATCATGAATTCTTTTCCGAGGTCTGTTACCGTAGTTATTCCTGCCTTTAACGAAGAGGGAAACCTGAAACGGCTGTTTCAATTTCTAGAGGAAACTTTTCTACAAATTGGCTATCAGTTCCCTGTCTTATTAGTCGATGATGGCAGTGAGGATAACACCCCCTTAATTGTTGAAGATCTCAAACAGCGCTATGATTTTCTCACCGTTGTGCGCCACCCCCATCGACGAGGTGTTGCTGAAGTCTGGAAAACTGCCTTAACCCACGTCAAAACCGATTGGATTTTTTGGGGACAGGCTGACCTAGAAAGTGACCCACGCAGCGATATTCCTTTGCTTCTCTCTGCTTGGTCTCCAGGAGTAGATGGAGTAGCGGGTTGGCGACAAAACCGCCAAGACGGAAAGCTCTTCACTTCCAAAATTGCTAACAAAGTCTGTCGCTCTTTCTTAGGCTTAAAAATTCACGACATGAACTGGATTAAATTAGTGCGACGAGATTTAATTTCTCCTGAACTTTTAGACTTAACCACACATCGTTATCTGCTGGCTGCCTTAGCCGGATTTGGACATACCATCATTGAAGTGCCTACTCCCTGGCATACCCGATATTCTGGAACTACTAAGTTTGGTAAAGGTCGATTATTGACTTCTAGTCTGGATTTCATCAAGCTACTGAGTTGGTTTATTCAGTTTAAGGTACAAGCAAAAATCAAGTTATCAGTAGATCAATTTATTCCCATTAAAGTTGATGATATCCACTAATGATGATACACGATCTAGAGAAAAAAAGAATCCTCGTAGTTTCCTCGGTTTATCCCCTGACTGCTGATGGCAATCATGGAGCCTTTATTCGGGAAGTGATTCTCAAACTTCAACCCACAGGGGCTAAGTTTCATGTGTTTGCCCCTGCCTATGAAGGTTGCCCTCACTATACCCTGGATGATGTCCCCGTCTATCGATTCCGCTATTGTCCTAAACCCTTAGAAAACTTAGTCCGAGATGGTGCGCCCACCAAGATTCAGCGACAACGGTGGTATCTGATTCCAGCCGCTCTTTATATCCTCTTGGGAACCGTGCAACTCTTTGGGTTGTGCTGGAAACTGAAACCCGATTTATTGCACATTAACTGGCCATTTCCCCATGGTTTAATGGCTTTCCCAGCAGCTAAACTCTTGGGAATTCCCATGGTGTTTAGTTTTCATGGAGGGGAACTGCTGTTAGCAAAAAAATTTGGGTTTGTTGCCCGTATTTTGCGTCAGTTAATTCCCGAAAGTCAAGGGGTAACAGCTAATTCTTCCTTTACTCAAGCCTTGATTGGTAACCTCAGTTCTGAACCGGTGACGGTAATTCCTTATGGGATTACTATCACGCCTCAACTAGAGTCAGAAATCCCAGCTAACCCGATTCCGCAACTGCTGTTTGTGGGACGTTTGGATGAACGCAAAGGGGTCACTTATCTGTTGCAAGCCTTGCCCCTAATTTTACGAGATCATCGAGTGCAATTACACATTGTCGGTCAAGGAATCTTAGAAACTGAACTCAAGCAAGAGTGCAAAGCGCTAGGTTTAGAAGAGCAAGTTAAGTTTTTAGGGGTACTTTCTAAAGAAGCTTTAGCCCATGAATATGCCACTTGCGATATTTTTGTCTTACCTGCCATTGTCGATCGCAAAGGAGATACGGAAGGATTAGGAATTGTGATGATTGAAGCCTTAGCCCATGGAAAACCGGTAGTAGCCAGTGATGTGGGCGGAATTAAAGATGTAATTATTGATGGCGTTACCGGCCGGTTAGTCCCAGAAAAAGATCCCCATCAATTAGCAGAGGTAATTACAGATTTACTCGATCGCCCCGAAGAAAGACAACGACTAGGTTGCCAAGGATTAAAGCATATCCAAACCCAGTTTAACTGGAGCCGAATTACCCATCAGTGGTCTCAGGTTTTCGCTCAAGCCCTAAGCAACAGTGACTCCTCAGAGATCATAGCAGATGACCCTCTTATTTTCTAGCTATGACTTCTCCGAATTTGCCTTCCCCAATGTATCGCACAATTATCTGGGGACTGGTGATTACCATTCCTTTAGTCATCATGATTAGTTTAGGGTTTACTGTCCTATTACCAGCTCTGAATAATCCCCAATCTCGTATTTACTTCTCTCAATTTGGGGTTCCCAGTCGCTACCGAAGTCAAGGAAAACCGATTCCAGTGGAAACCGTTTCTGTTCAAAGTATTCCTTTAGAAACTCGTTTAGCTGGGCCAGGGGAATTTGTGCCTTTGCAACAAGTGGATGTGCGTCCGTTAGTTTCTGGGCCGGTGGAAAAAGTCTATGTGGTGGAAGGGCAAAAGGTGAAAAAAGGCGATCGCCTCCTAGAGCTGTATTCTATTCCTTTTACAGAGAAAGTTAATCAAATTCGCAACCAATTGGCAATCGCCCAAAAACGACAACAAACCTTAGAACTGTCGGCTCCAGAGCGAATAGAAGAGTTAGAAGCAGATGTGGCCATTGCGCGATCGCGGCTGCAAGAAGCCCAAGAGAGAGTCGAACAAATCCAAACCCTGGCCCAGCAAGAAATTGAGCAAAATGTCGAAAGTGCCCGCCAGCGCATGGAACTCGCCCAACAAAAGCTCAAACAAATGGAAGAATTGTTTCTAGAAGGAGCAATCTATGAGTTTCAAGTCCTAGAAATGCAAGACCTTTATGCTCTACGTCAACAGGAATGGTTAGAGGCCCAACGGGGACAAGTGATCACCCAAGACCGCCAGTTTAGTAATCAGGATTTCTATCTCGACCGGGAAAATCAACTGATCGCAGCCCAAAAAGCCCTCAATCAAGCCAGGCGCGACTTTGACGAGCAATTTGCCGTCAATCAACTGGAAATTGAAACCTTGCAACTGGAACTGCAAGAGGCGTTGAGAACCTTAGATCGCTCTGTTATTTATGCCGAGACCGATGGCTTAGTCAGTCGGATGTATATCCATCCCGGAGAAATTGCCGATCCCCAAGGTTCTGACCCCCTAATGACTCTAGCGGAAAATATGGTATTCAAGGCATTTATTGACCAAGCCCAACTCAATGCCATTGAAATCGGCGATCGCGCCCAAATGAATTTTACCGCCTATCCAGGAAAAACCTATACAGGAGAAGTCATTCGCGTCAATCCCACCATTGAAACCCAGGCCATTACACCAGTAAAAATTGGCATCGATCGCCAGTATACCTATTCCGTTTGGATTGCCGTGGATGGGGCGCAAATGCCACCAGGGTTACAAGGAGTCGCCAGTTTTCAGTCCAGTGACTCCAGTTTAGTGATTCCAGAGAGTGCAGTTAGCGAACTTTCTGGAGCTAGAGGGATGGTGATGGTGGTGGAGTCAGGACAAGCTATTCTGCGTTCTATCGAGTTGGGACGCACCTATGGCAATCAGCGCGAAGTCCTGGATGGTCTGACTGCTGGGGAAATCATTGTGGTCTATCCCCAAGGTTTACAACCGGGCGATCTTCTCGAACCCATCCCCACCAGCCAACCCATGCTTTAATTACCCATTTGTAATTCTTACGGAGGATAAAACCTATGTTGCAAAATTTAGAACGTCTGACCAAGGGACTGTATAAATGGGCGATCGCGCCCTGGATTTATGGTCAAAATGGGGATTATGATGCCCAGCGCTATTGGGGCGATCGCCTGACGCGCTATGGTTTATCCTTACAGGGAGTCGGCCATGAGGGGCGATCGGAACAGGAAAACCAGGAAGAATACACTCAAGCGGGTCAACTTTTTATTCAAGCTTGTAATCAAGCCAACATAAACATTACCCAAGCTCGTATTCTAGAAGTTGGCTGTGGCACAGGATTTTATACCCAAATCTTGGCAGATTTAGGAGCAAGAAACTATCTAGGCATTGATATTACTGATGTCTTGTTTACAGAATTAAAAGATAAATTTCCTCAGTTCTCATTTCAGAGACAAGATATCACTCAATATCAAGAAATAGGTCGATTTGACTTAATCGTTATGATAGATGTAATTGAGCATATCGTTATTGAAAAGAAAATAAAAGATACTCTGTGGAATCTCCAAAACTATCTTAATCCACAGGGCAAGATAATCATTGCGCCTCTTGTGCTTCAAGAAAAGAGGTCTTTGTTTCATGTCAATTTCTGGTCAGTCAAAACCCTTCAAGAAATCATGGAGACTTGTAAAACAACCTATGCCTTAAATTTCAGGAATGGACAATTAATGATTCTGGAAAAAATCTAGTGTTTAATTAATAGTGTAATCCTATGGAGAAGAAGTCAAACTTTTGAGAGGTATAGAAATGGAGCAGATCAGGCTAATATTAGCTCAGATACAGCGAAGTCACCTGTTGATGGCGATCGCCACTTTATTCCTGCTCAAAAGTATTCTCAACCTGTGGTACACTCTGCCTCCAGAAACCCTCAGCTCCTTTAATGCCAACCTTTCCCCTCTCAACTTCTGGCGTTATTTGGGACTGATTCCCCTAGGCTTAATGCTGTCTGTCCTCTTGGGATGGCGCAATACTCAACTCCATCAACGGCTGACTTGGATGTTACTGATTCTGGTCTTTTTGTATCCCTACTATACGGTCACCTGGTCGCCCCGTGTCTTCTTCTTAGCCAAATCCCTCTACCAACAACGGGAAGCCATTACCTTGCATGTGGAGCAAAACTTTCCCGAAGTGGAAACTCAATGGAAACAGAATATTGAATTCGGCATCTATCAACCCGTAACTTCTATCTTTGAGAGTCAAATTACAGACCGTTATGTGTTTCAACCCTCCTCTTGGGAATGGATGGTCAAATCAATCTTTGGCTATAGCGATGCCTTTTTCAACTCCATTGGTCGCGGTTGGAGTTTCGCCATTCTGGGATTAAGCTTTAGTTTGTTAGCCTATTATCTCAACTTAGGCGATCAAAGATTATCAGCCTGGATCGAAGATCTTCGCAGCTTATCTCCCTGGTTTTTCTTGCTTGTCCTGTTTATTCTCGGTTCCACATTAACCGTGAACCTAGTCAACCATCACCTAGAGACCGAATTTGCTAAGGGAAACTATAGTCAAGTAATCCAGCAATCCCAACGTTTAGCCCAGTGGTATCCCCTCGTGGAAGGCGATCAATCCTTTCTAGGGCGATGGGCAAAAGCTGGATGGTACAGTAAGCAACCCAATCCTGCTCTGATTGCCTTTACCCAAGGATTAGAACGGTATCGTTTAGATAACTATACCCAAGCCATTTCTTACTTTCAACAAGCCTTGCGCCTCAATCCTCATTTTTATTTAGCCCAAGGGTATTTAGCTACTACTCAACTCAATCAAGGGATCGATCAATTCAAGCAACCTGTTGTGCCTAAAAGACAACGGGATAAGCCCTTTCCCTATACCTACGACCTCTTAGATAGCCCCAATTATCAAAACCGAGCTAGACAACCCAATAATGCCAAGCCAATGTTAACAGCTCAATACTGCGAAGAAAGTTTAAAATCTTTTCCTAATCATTTAGAGGCTTTATATACTTTGATGGTCATTCGAGTAGTTAATCGGGACTTTCCTGGATCGGCCCAAATTGCCAAAAAGCTAATTAATTTACAACCTTATTTTCAGCAACCCATGTTAGCAGTCGTTGGCCAGGCTTATTTACATTTATCTTGGGAAAATTATCACGACCAAGACCTGGATCAAGCTTGGCAACGCTATCGTCAATCGGTCGATCGCAAAATTTGGGAAAAATTCATCGATCCTACCTCATGAAACATTCCTTTTCTTGGCTCTCTATCATTTCAATTGCCATTACCGGTTATCTGGTGGGAATGTTGGGGTTCTCTATTTGGGATCAGCCTCCAATGCTACCAACTCCGGTCAATTGGTCTGCTCAAGTGACCTGGATAGGCTTACCCAACCCTAGCTATCGTCTCTACACTCGGCAAACCCTTAATTTACCCGATCGCGTCAAAAGAGGGTGGTTGCGCCTGAGCGCGGATAATGATTTTCGGCTATATGTGAATGGAAAGGTATTGACTCAAGAAGTGAGTATCCTACGCAATACCCTAGGATTAGGGGGATTGGTGCAAGACTGGCCGCAAAAACTGAATGATTTCCGCCCCTTTCCCTCTCTGCGTCCGGAATGGGTTTATTTACGGGCCCCCAAAGATTGGAAAATGACCTTTTATGTGGATTTAACCCACTATCTGCAACCGGGAAAAAATGCGATCGCCGTTGAAGTGCAAAGTTCCCAACAGCATCCTCGTTTACTCTTAGAAGGGAAAATTTATCCAGTGGGGGATCTGGAAAAGGCGATCGATATCAGCACCGGAAGCAGTCCCTGGAAAGTGTCTGAACGGTTCCAGAGTCGGCAACGGCTACACTGGTTTGATGCTGATTTTCCCGATCAAACCTGGCCTCTAGTCACCACTCTCGATCCCCCCAATGAAGCCACCTATAGCCGCTTAAGTCCCCTGGTATTTGACCGTCCCTTAACGGGAAGTTGGATTACGGGTTCTCTGAGTCCCTCTGGCGAAACCTGGCTGAGAACCTCTTGGTCAGTTTCCGTTAAACCCCAACAAGCTTGGATGCGATGGGTAGCTCAGGATGAATGTTCACTCCTGATTAATGGGTTGCTGGTTCACCATTATCCGGCGGAGGATAGCCAAACCCTGCATTTATCAGAGGTGAGTCGTTTTTTACATCCGGGAATCAATACCCTAGCAGTTCATTTAACCCCACCATTAACAGAAGATTGGCATGTGGCCTTTAATGAACCCCCCCAACGAAAAATTGTCTCTCAATTTTGGCTGGATGGATGGGTGGAAAATGCTCAAGGAACCCCTCAATCAACAATCCAAACAGATTCGAGTTGGCAGAGTTTGGCTACCCCGGTTGCAGATTGGGAATTAGGGAAAGGGTCTGCTGAAGCGGCAATTAAACTCAATTTACCCGATCCTCAGCACTTTCTGCGATTGCTTGAGGGAGATAGCTATGCTCTCAACTATCCCCATTGGTTATGGCATCAAAGTTTATGGTGGGGCTTAGGATGTCTATTCATACTAATTTATAGCTTTCTCCTTGGAGCATTTTGGCAGAATGTCGCAGGAATAAAAGGAGCAACGTTAGACATCGGTACAGGTTTGCTCTTTCCCGGAACAATGTTTTTAAGCGTAATGGAATTGCTTAAACATCGCTATGGCATTTCCGAACGATGGCTAATATTTGCCCAACCCCATAGTGATGTGCTGATTTTACTGGGATTTCTGGGAGTAGTTTGCTTAACCTTACTCTGGAGTTGTATTGTTAATCGCCATCTAGGGTTATCTCCTACACCCATCAGTGGGGTCATCCTATGGAGTCTGTGGTTTATCTTAACCTGGATTGGGGCGATCGCCTTGGGTTTAGCTTTAGCAGACAATACAGCTCAATGGCCCATGGTGTGGATAGTCGCTAGTGGATTCATCTTATGGGGTCTATCTCTACTGTTTTGGCAACAGACTCAGCGCATCTGGACTCATGGCATTACCTTCTGGCAACAACACTGGCCTCAATGGGGATATCAAGTGGTATTAGTGGCCATTACCCTAGGCGGTTTTATCCTCAGAGCTTATCGTCTTGATGCCATGGATTTAGAAGCCGATGAATATACCTCCTTAGATGCCACCAGAGGCATTTTAGCCACTGGCGCACCCGTAACCACTTCTGGCATTTGGTATACCAGAGGCCCCATCTTTCACTATCTTTTGGCTCTCTGGTTACGGTGGGTGGGGGACTCGACGATGAATGCCCGGTTTTTGTCCGTACTATTTGGAACAGCAACGTTAGTCGTTATCTTTTTTCTGACTCGTGCCATTACCGGCAAAACCGGGTTAGCCTTAGTGGTGATGGCCATTTTGGCGATCGATCCTTGGGAATTATGGTACTCGCGCTTTATCCGATTTTATCAAGTGTTGCAATTTGTAACCCTCATCAACATTTGGTTCTTAATTAAAGGTTTTATTGAAGGAAAACAGAAACGCTACCAATATCTATTTTATGTTGGAGTAATCATCATGTTACTCATTCAGGAAGGTAGTTTAACCCTACTTCCTGGATTGTTTCTCTGCTTTCTGTGTAGTTACTTTCCCTTGGAATGGCGTGAAGATAAGTCCATTGCGATCGGCTGTTTTGCAGTCATGGGAGTGTATGCTTACAACATTGGCTTTTTTATAGTTAAATGCTTAACACCAGTCGTTGCTATTTCCACAACCACAGATTCTTACTTGAAACCGAGATTATCAGACGTAACGGGATTTTTTACCAATTTCTTCATTGGCCCGAATTGGATGAATTTGATTTATACTGTTTTATTCATAGCTGGGCTAGTGTATTTTCTCCAATATCCCCAGAAAGTAATCCTGTGTTTGTATACTGTAATTGGCGTTAATCTTCTCTGTCAAACCCTTCTCGTCTATGTAGTGGCTGCCCGATATTTTTATCCCATCTATCCTCTATTTATCATCCTCTCTCTCTATGGCGCAACTTGTTTGATTGGGACTATCAGTCAACCCTGGAATCAACAATTAAGCAGTCAGCGTGTAATTCAGAAAATGACCTGGATTTTTCTAGCCATTCTACTCCTAGGAAATCTAGAGGTCGAAAAAGTTGTGGGTGCTTATTCAGATGCGATCGCCATCCGCAACACAGAAATACTTGATTATATTCAATCCCACAAACAACCTGGAGATATCATTATATCCAACACTTCTGCTGTATATACCTCCATTGGTGGATTAGATTATTATATTCCCCATCGTCTTTCTATTTTTGATGCAGTATATGCTCGCAATGGAGAAGTCATTGACCGTTGGGGAGGGGGTAAACTCTTAACCGATCTCGATCAACTCAACAGTATATTATCCAATCACAATAGAGTATGGATTCATCAATTCGATCGCTTGCAACCGCCTAAAAGTTTTCTTCATGCAAAAGAGCATAATCTTTATAAGACTTTGGGTGACTCTCAGTTTGAAACCTTCGGCGCTCAGGTGAAATTATGGAAACCAGAGAATTAAAACTTTCCTATACTCCAAAATGAATAATTATGAATAAAATCAAACAGACTGCGATTAAGGCTCTGATTAGCCTATCCATAATTGTTGCGATCTTTAGTCTAGTTAATCTGGAACAGATCTGGGCAAAAATCAGTGATTTATCGATTGGGTTTATTATATTTTGTTTATTCTATTATACCCTATTACAATGGATTAGTTGCTTGCGTTGGCAAGTTATTTTGAAGTCGAGTGGCTATAAACTCCCGATTATTTATTTACTCAAGAGTTATTTTTGTGGCATGTTTCTCAACTTGTTTCTTCCCGGATCTTTCGGGGGAGATGTCTATAGAACTTTTCAAGTCTCTAGAGAAACACAAAATGCCGAAGTCGCAGCAGCTTCGGTACTGCTGGAGAGAGTTACAGGTCTCATCGCTCTTTGTTTTTTAGCCATGCTGGGGTTGCCTTTTGCTTGGAGGCTGATCGATCAATGGGATATCCTTTTAGTGTTTATGATGACTACAGGTTTTTTATGTATGGTATGGTTAACACTTACCAGCCCTAGGTTGTTTAACATAACTAAAAGAGTATTTACATTATTTTCTCTTGAAAATCTAGGCAATCGTTTAAGCAAAATTCAACAAGCTGGTATTTCTTTTCAGCGCAACTCACGAGTGTTTAAATTATCTCTATTTTATGCAACATTATTCATTTTAGGTGTAATTTACTATCATTATCTAGTCGCTCAACAACTCAACATTGAGATTTCTTATTTTGAGCTTCTAGTTTTCATTCCAATGATTACCATCGTTAGTCTCTTGCCTTTTTCATTAGGCGGATTAGGAATAAAAGAAGGATTCTGGGTCTATCTATTTCTACGCATTGACTTAACCGCAGAATCTGCCGTAATCCTTTCTTTAACAATTACGGTTTTAGCTTGGATTATTTCATTACCCGGTGGTCTGCTGCTGATATCTTCAAAAGAATTACCCTTGTTAGATTAAGCTCAAGAGGAAAACCCATGAATAAAAATTCCGTATTATCCATTTATGAACAGTTACTCAGGAAGCGGTCTTTGTTCTTTAAGATCGTTTCCCCTATCCTGAAAGTATCAGCACTCTGGTATGCAGGCGATCGCGTATTTTGTCCGTGCTGCGAACAGCAGTTTCGCACTTTTCTACCTTTTGGAGCAAATAAACGACCAAATGCCTTGTGTCCTGGATGTCTATCTCTAGAAAGACATCGATTGATGTGGCTGTATTTGCAGAATAAAACCTCTTTGCTTTCAGAGCAGTTAAAGGTTCTGCACATTGCTCCAGAATATTGGTTGCAAAGACGATTAAAAACTGTGCCTAACTTAACCTATTGGACTGCGGATATCCAACCTGGAGAAGCGATGTTACAAATGGATATCACCCAGATTGATTATTCAGATGACTCCTTTGATGTGATTTTGTGTAGCCATGTCCTAGAACATGTTCCAAAGGATATCCAAGCGATGCGTGAACTATGCAGAATATTGAAACCTGGGGGATGGGCCATTTTACAAGTCCCTCTCGATCGCGATCTTGAACAAACGATTGAAGGAACGAGTGACTTAACTCCCAAGGAACGGGAAAAACGCTTTGGTCATCACGATCATGTGAGAATGTATGGTCGGGATTATCAAACTAAATTGGAACAAGCGGGTTTCTCTGTTTTTGTCGATCGCTATCCGGAGGAGTTAGGTATCAATCAGATTGAATACTATGGATTAATGCCTAGTGAAGATATTTATCTGTGTACACTTAGCAGAAGAAAAGCAAGAAATTGTGGATTTAGGGCAACGAGTGTTTCCTTTATAAAAGACGCTCGACCATTTGTTTAATTGCCTATGTTATTGACAGTTTCCAGACCGATAATTTGGGTCGTGCCATTGTCGGATTTATGGTTTGGGGTATTCCTTCGGGTTATTTAGCAGTCATGGGTAAATACAGCGCTTCGCGCGGTAATAGGTAATAGGTAATAGGTAATAGGAAAACCATTTTTCACGCTATAATGCCCATTCTTTCGGCTTTTCATGGGAAGGCACTCTCAAGGAAAATTTCGATTACTGTACCTCATAACATCGAA
>NZ_JAGHZH010000015.1:0-10429 GCF_017746885.1 Roseofilum sp. SBFL
AAATGTTGACGCAAAAGACAATTACGAAAGACTCCATTAATAAACAGGGTCATCAGGAGACCAACAACTTTATTAAAATTTATTCACCAATCCCAGGTAAGTTACCTCCTAGGAGTTCGTTTAGTCTGGCATTTTCCTCCTAACTTCATGACACCGCTTAATAGTCTCAAATGTACTATTAGCTTTAGGAACACACTCACGTAACTTAACCCCTGGGTCTTTAATTCCTAATAATTCAATCAAGTTAGAGTAATCAGGATGCACCATCGGTCGAGCTATTCTATCAGCAGTTTTCACTGTGATATAGTGACGCTTCCCACTGGTATCAGTCACCCAAAACCCATCCCCAATGACGATGATATTTTCATCATTAGTTGGGTCATGAATTGCTTTGAAGGTGCAACCATTTACAGTTATAGGTTCATCAAGGTTAAGGATAGCCTTGAATTCAGAAGCTCTAAAGCCATAGAGTAGGTTAATACAAAATACCTTGAACCATGACCTGCGAGACTCAATATTGCGCCATTGAGCTGGAGTTAGTTCGTAACCACTGAGACCTAAAACTCTATCTCTAAAGTCTAGAAAAGCCTCAAGGTCAATGGTTTGTTCTTCAGTTTTGGTGACCACTTTGATAGTTCCAAAATGATTGGTGACTTTATCTAATTCAGAGGAGAGTCTAGTGTCCCTAAAAAGCTTACAGCAAGCTGTATAGGCATTCTTGAAACCCTTGGTCTTCTTACGGTGTAATTCTTCCCAGTTCCTCATGATTTCAGAAATGAGATTTTCACCAGTAAGCTTTAGCTTGGGGTTAAGCTTTTGGAAGTATGCACCATAAGTTGAATGGTAATTAGCTAGAGTATTAGTTTGAAGTTTTTCTTCGCTCCTATCTCTACCGCACTTATCAAAACCATTGAGGTAATTGTTTTTCACTATCTCAATGGCATTAGAGTGAAAATACTCATTAACCAGACTCCATGCCTGCTTAGTGTAATTGTCAGACATCTGCCTATTTCCTTTCCAAGGTTCTACAAGGCAGATTTGGCAAAGCTTCTAGCCATTCAAATAGCGTTAGCTATTAGGTGATATCACGGTTCAAGTCCTTTCATCCGCATTACCTGAACAACTGGCGACCAAAGGTCTTTCACCTCCTCATCGCCAAGACAAGAGAAGCTACGACCTAAAACCCGTAGGCAGGCGGCTGGGACTTCAGGGGAAATCATCACCATTGAGGAACAGAAAAAAAGCGTTGTTTCTACCCTCCAACCTCACCTCAATGATGAAACCTACGAAAACAACTTTGGCCTGTTCAAAAACGGCTACGAAGTTCTCTGGAAGATTGCCCAAACTCTCTCCTATCCTGACTTCTACGAAGCTTGGCACGGTTTCCTCCCCTCTGCCGTCAACCTAGCCAAGTTTCCTGAACTCCTACGCGCTGCTCTCCTGGAACCCCACACCTGGCAACTGCTGATTATCGATCCCTCTGCCGTCAACCTAGCCAAGTTTCCTGAACTCCTACGCGCTGCTCTCCTGGAACCCCACACCTGGCAACTGCTGATTATCGATGGCAGTACGTTTATCGATCGCGATAATCCAGCAAAAAATGTGTATTATGAAATGCTCGAACAAGGCTGTCCCGAAAGCAAGCAGGGCAGACCAGATAAAATGGTGGACTTATAATATTACTGGACAAGCCTCTGCAAAAACAGCAACCCTCCCCTAGCTCTGATCTTCTACGACAACCCCCAACCCCCAGCCCCCCAAGGCTTCAGCGACACTGTCCTGGACGCTCTCACTCGCTTCCAGGGTAAAGTCTGCGTAGTTACCCAGCCACCCCATCCCTCGCTGCCAACCTTCTCCCCGAAACATCCGCGTTTGATTGAGCAGATTGTGGCGTGGTTAGAGTGCTAGGTGCGGACTCAGAAACCGGGTTTCTGCCCAGGCTCATCACTCTCTCCCAAGTTCTCGTAGAAACCCGGTTTCTTGGCACGTTCGCGATCTCCCCCATACACAAACGCTAGTCTAGTTTAGGCTGGCAATCGGTAAATGACAAAGCTTCTTCATCGAGATAACCGGCGATCGCCATTTCAATGACTGCCCAAACTGGATAGTCCATTTGTTGAGCGCGCCTTAAGAGTCCATCACGAATCGTTTCCAGTAATCTGTCTAAGAACACTTGTGCTACTGTAGACGAGAGGTGTTCGGCGATCGCGGGTTGAGAACATCTAAAGTTTGGACTTGCGTTCAATGATACCACCTCCCAAGAGGCGATCGCCCTCATACCAAACCGCCCCTTGTCCTGGTGTTACCCCAAACTGAGGTTCATCAAAGCGCAAATGTACCCGATTTTCCCCTAAAGGAACCACGGTTACCGGAACCGGTTGGGAGCGATAGCGAATCCGAACTTCAGCGCGAATCGGACTATCCGGTGGCGCAATTGACACCCAATTCACCCGACTCACCGTACACTCCGGATCGGCTGCACTGTCGCGAGTTCCCACAATCACCCGATTCATCACTGGGTCAAGATCCACCACAT
Organism: Roseofilum sp. SBFL; assembly: GCF_017746885.1. Lineage (NCBI taxonomy): Bacteria > Bacillati > Cyanobacteriota > Cyanophyceae > Desertifilales > Desertifilaceae > Roseofilum > Roseofilum sp. SBFL. Next base: position 2,537 of record NZ_JAGHZH010000015.1, read on the forward strand.
ATAACGGTTCTGAATAAGCAACCCCTAAACCGCGCCGTTGGCCAATCGTGTAATGATGAATCCCTTGATGCTGTCCTAAAACCTTGCCCCCTTGGTCAACAATCTCTCCAGTCTTCTGGTTAATATACCGATCCAAAAAGGACTGCATCGATCCATGGGCTTCCACCAAGCATAAATCTTGACTTTCCGGCTTTTCTGCCGTCGTCAAATTAAACTCGGCTGCTAGGCGGCGCGTTTCCGTTTTCGGCGTTTCTCCCAAGGGAAACAACGTAGAAGCCAAGATTTCTTGAGACAGATCGTACAAGAAATAGGACTGATCTTTTTGGAGATCAATTGCCTTCAAAAGCTGATAGCGTCCGGACTGCTCCTCAAACGCAATCCGCGCATAATGGCCCGTAGCGATATAATCAATACCCAGCTCAGATTTAGCATAATTAATCATCGGGCCAAACTTCACCGCCCGATTACACTGGGAACAAGGTAGGGGCGTAATTCCTTCCCGATAACCCGACACCAAATAATCAATAATATTCTGCTCAAACAACTCGCGACTATCGACAATATGGTGGGGAACCCCAAGCTGTTCGCAAATTTTCGCCGCATCTACCATACCTTCCGAGCAGCACTGTCCCTTCCCCTTCATCAACCAAAGGGTTAATCCCACAATATCGTATCCTTGATGATGAAGAACTGCTGCGGCAGTAGAACTATCTACGCCTCCAGAGAGTCCGACGACAACCTTTTTCATGGCAGCGACTGAAGCTTACTGTGAACAAAAGCATAATTGTTATGTACCCTTCTAAGGGTAACACCTCCGTCCTTTCTCTGGAGGATCTGAATTTTTAAGAGACTATGAACAACCCAAAACAGCATTCAAGACTGAATCGAGTTATCCTTCTGGGGAGTTTGGGATTAGGATTAATGGTCAGCACTAGCGCTCAGTCCCAACAAGTCCCCTTACCCCCTCCTCCTCCCCTGAATGCCATACCGACGATTCCGGGTAATATCAATTCACCCTATGTAGCTCCGAGTGCCTACCCCTATCGGGTTTGGGTTAATGGGAATTCTCCCCTGTTATTAGAACAAGTTAAACAGCTTGTACCGGATGCCTTTATCAGGCAAATAGGTAGCCGCACAGTGATTCAGGCGGGTGCATTTGTGTCCGAATTCCAGGCTCAGGAGCGTTTGTCTTTGTTGCGATCGCGCGGTATTTTGGCCGAAGTTGTTTCCCTACAAGGGGACACCCTCGCTGGTGGTCCAAATTATCTCCCCCCCAATTACCCCACCCCAGTTACCCCGGCAAATACCATCAACCCCAACCCTGTCCCAGTCGCTGGTAAAGGTTATTATGTGGTCATTCCTAGCCCTCAAGATGATGCTAATCTAGTGGCTAATCGCGTGCGGCAAATAATTCCCAATACGGTTAATGTTGTAGCTAAACGCTCTCGTCGAGGGATGCATGTTGCCGTTGGTCCCTATGCTAACCGCAGCGAAGCCGCAGAAATAATGTCATTGTTACAAAATTCAGGATTAAGCAATGCTCGCGTTTATTTTGGTCGTTAACATCGAGTCTGGTTATGAGACCCCCAAATGATGATTTTTCTGGATCGGTTCAAGGTTGTTTAGGACAACTGGTCACTTACTTCGTAGTTGCTATTGTTCTCTTTTTTCTGGTCTTATTCGCTGGCAGTTATTTCCATACTACCTTTAATACTATATTAGTGGTTTGGTTGGGATTAATGCTATTTGTTTCTCTGGTATTTATCCTCAAAATGACTGAGGGTTAAGCTCGATTTTTTGTTAAGGGTGTTATTCAAATTATAAGGAATATATACTATGGGCTTAGGATTATTAGTCGATGGTCAATGGGTTTCACGACGGGAACAATCGGATCAAAAAGGAAATTTTATCCGCCCCCAAACCACATTTAGAAATGAAATTACTGCCGATGGCTCTAGTGGATTTAAGGCAGAAGCTGGGCGCTATCATTTATATATTTCTTGGGCTTGTCCTTGGGCCCATCGCACAGCTATTCTTAGAAAGCTCAAAGGATTGGAATCTGCAATTAGCTTATCAGTCGTCGATCCAGAAATCGATCAAAATGGTTGGGAGTTTTCTGAATCTCCCGGTTGTATTCCCGATACCGTTAATCAGGCTGATTACCTTTGGCAACTTTATTTAAAAGCCGATCCAAATTATAGCGGTCGAGTGACCGTTCCTGTTTTGTGGGATAAGAAAACCCATACTATTGTCAACAATGAGTCTCGCGAAATTATCTGCATATTGGATACGGAGTTTGAACGATTTGCGGAACGTCAAGTTTCATTTTATCCAGAAGAGTTACAGGATATTATCAATAGTACGATGGACACCATTTATCAGCCGATTAATAATGGAGTCTATCGTGCTGGCTTTGCGACGACGCAAGAGGCTTATGAACAAGGATTAACGGAATTGTTTGAGGCCTTAGATCATTGGGATCAAGTGTTAGAACAACAACCTTATTTGTGCGGCGATCGCATCACTCAAGCGGATTGGTGTTTCTTTACCACGTTATTACGCTTTGATATGGTCTACTATGGTCATTTTAAGTGTAATCTCCACCCGATTACAGATTATAAAAATTTATGGAACTATCTGAAAGAACTGTATCAAGTGCCAGGAGTGGCAGAAACTTGTAACTTCGATCATATTAAGCGCCATTATTATCGCAGCCATACGGATATTAATCCAACTAAAATTGTGCCTAAAGGGCCGATTTTGGATTTTGAAGCGCCTTACGATCGGAATGTGTTAATGCATTAGTGGGAGATGGGGAGATAGGGAGATAGGGGGACACGGAGACACCGAGACACGGAGACACCGAGAAGGGGACATAGGACTTTCTTTAAATTCTAAAACCGAGTTACCATAACCTATTCCCTATTCCCTATTCCCTATTCCCTAGTGCTTCGCGCTATAAACTATGACTCATTGCCGAAATCAAATTGCCGAAATTGTTGTCACTGCGGCTGAAATGCGAGCCATTGAAAACCGCCTATTTGCGGCGGGAATGCCAGTAGCGGCACTTATGGAAAAGGTGGCGGGTTTAGTGGCTCGCCGGATGATGGCTCAATGGAAAGCACTAGGGTTAGCCCCCACTAAAATTGGTGTATTGGTGGGGCCAGGTCATAATGGTGGCGATGCCTTGGTGATTGCTAGGGAATTGTATTTGCAAGGCTATTCGGTGGTAGTGACGCAACCGTTGGCGAACTTAAAGGAACTCACTCAAGCTCATGCCGAGTATGGGAAAAGTTTGGACATTCCTTGGGTGAGTTTGGATGAATTACTGGCGAGTTGCGAGATTCTGATTGATGGCTTATTTGGATTTGGTTTAGAGCGTTCTATTTCGGGAGAGTTGGCAGAGCAGATCGATCGCATTAATCAATCCCAAATATTGATTTGTAGCATTGATTTGCCGTCTGGTATCCATACAGATACGGGACAAGTTCTCGGCTGTGCTATTCGCGCTGATTATACGTTCTGTTTGGGACTGTGGAAAGCGGCTTGTTTGCAAGATGCGGCAGTTGAGTATTTAGGAACAGTGGAATGGATTGATTTTGGTATTCCGTTCGCTGATATTGACGCGATTTTAGGTCAGTCTTCTCGATGTTATCGGATTACGAGGGAAGGGGCGATCGCCGGTCTTCCCCTTCCCCGTCCTCTCCTTTCTCATAAATACAAAGCCGGTCATCTGTTGCTGGTGTGCGGTTCAGAAGAGTATGCAGGTAGTGCCATTTTAACTGGTTTAGGGGCCCGCGCTTCTGGGGTGGGGATGCTTTCGATTGCCGTTCCCCACCGCTTAAAACCCCTGCTGGTTGCCCAGTTACCGGAAGCGCTGATTATTCCTTGTCCAGAAACCGAGACGGGGGCGATCGCCGAACTCCCCGATACTCTAAACTATCAGAAGTATCAGGCGATCGCCTGCGGCCCAGGAATCACGCGATCGGCTGAACCCCTTATTCCCACTCTCCTCAATCTTCCCATCCCTGCGATCCTCGATGCAGATGGACTCAATATCCTTGCGAGTCTCGGTATGTCCCAACTGAACCAACGATCGGCTCCCACAATTCTCACGCCCCATACAGGAGAATTTAAGCGCCTCTTCCCTAATATTGACCCTAATATTGACCGGATAAAAGCGGTTCGCGCAGCGAGTCAAGAAACCGGGGCGATCGTGTTGCTCAAAGGGGCAAGAACAGCTATTGGCAGCCCCACCGGAACCGTTTACCTGAACCCCGAAAGTACCCCAGCCCTCGCTAGAGGAGGCAGTGGTGATGTACTTACCGGGCTGTTAGGGGGTCTAGTTGCCCAACTGCCCCAAGCTCCAGAAATGGCTACTCAGACGGCTACCTGGTGGCACGCTCAAGCTGGAATATTAGCGGCTCAACAGCGTACGGCTTTAGGGGTAGATGCCTTTCACCTTACTGAATACCTGAGCCAAATTCCCCTACGATGAAAAGAAATCTGCAAAAAGCCATCCATCAGGGAATAGAAACATCCTTCGTGAGCTTGAAGCGTGAAGAAATTCCGGTGGAACTGTTGCCAGAGCATCAACCCTTAGGGTATCAATCGGCGATCGCTCTTAAATTATCTTCCTATAGCGACCAAACCCCTCTTTATTTAGCTAAACAACTGCGGCAGTTCCTTTCCCTACAAGAGAACTTATTCGCATTTTCCCTTGCTGTTCGTTCTCCCGGTTGGCTGCAATTTCATTACTGCGATCTAGGTTTAGCCGAGCAACTGCAAGCCTTTTTGCTCACTACCTTGGTACTTACAGCGCCACGTGCTGCGACTGAGTACCCGGTTGAATCCCCAAAACGATGTAACACAACCCTATTCCCTAAGATCGATCCTCACTCCCCAGAAGTCTTTAGCTGGCAAGCTACCCATGCTCGCTGTTGTGCCCTCTTGCGTCTTGCTCAACATCAAGGGTTAATGAGCCTGGATGAGTCTACCTTAAAGATCGTCGAACCCGATCGCATTCCTTGGTTAGATGACGGACAATTTCAACTGGTTCATCCCAGCGAACAGACCTTAATCCGCTCCCTCTTGCATATCTGGGATACTCTCAATGACGATCGAGCATCCCCGCGCTTACCCTCCTTAACCGAAAAACTTAGTCAAGATCTTCTGAGATTCGATCGCCAATGCCGCATCTGGGGATCAACTTTAAAGCAAAATCGCCCACTTTCCCTCAGTCGTTTGGCATTAGTGGCGATCGCCAGAAAAACCCTCAAAACCTTACTAGAACAAGGATTAAACCTGATTGCCCCCCCAGAATTGTAGAGGATGCCACCCAAAAAATTTCTTCAAGGGATGACAAACCCAATTGAGTAAGCTATATTGACTATCGTGTGAGGAGCGAACCAGTAAGGACACCGAGACGAAACACGGCCAGTCGTCGGTGTCCTTTCTGATTTAAATCTAAAATTAAATCCCTTCAGAAGAATAACCGCTAAAATCAATCCTTGAATCCCGATCGCTCCTTGGTATCATGAGGGAAGTTTTGAAACGTAATTCCTGAGTTGATTATGGCAGCAGCAATTAAAAAAGGTTCAATGGTACGGGCTATCCAAGAAAAACTGGACAATTCCCTAGAAGCTTGTGCAAGTGATACCCGGTTTCCTCCCTACATTTTTGAAACCCAAGGCGAGATCATGGATATCAAAGGTGACTACGCCTTAGTCAAATTTGGTCAGGTTCCCACCCCCAATATTTGGCTGCGTGTCGATCAACTAGAGTTGTTCAACTAACAAAAACGAGAATTTGCCATGGTTAAATCTCATCAAGCGATCGCTCCGAGTGTCGGTATCATTGGAGCGGGAAAAGTCGGCAGCACCCTGGCGCAACGTATTGCAGAAAAAGACTTAGCTGACGTGGTTCTCTTGGATGTGATAGAAGGGATGCCTCAAGGGATCGCGTTGGATCTGATGGAAGCACGGGGAGTTGAGCGCCACGATCGTCAATTGATCGGTACCAATAATTATGCCGATTTGGTCGATTGCGATATTGTGGTGATTACCGCAGGGAAACCCCGTACACCAGGCATGAGTCGGGAAGAGTTGGTCAAAATCAATACCAAAATCGTTAAATCTGTGGTCAAAGAGTCCGTCCAGCACTGTCCCCAAGCCATCTTTATGTTAGTCACCAATCCCCTGGATGTGATGACCTATTTGGCGTGGAAAGCGAGTGGTCTCGACTCCAGTCGGGTTATGGGAATGGCAGGAGTTCTGGACTCGGCAAGATTTCAAACCTTTATCTCCCTAGAGTTAGGATGCTCGATCGCTGATATCCAAACTCTAGTCTTAGGAGGACATGGGGATCTGATGGTTCCCTTACCTCGCTTTTCCACGGTTCGGGGAATTCCTATTACCGAACTGATGGATCGAGCCGCGATCGATCGCCTCGTCGAGAGGACTCGCAAAGGCGGTGCAGAAATTGTGCAACTGATGAAAACCGGTAGCGCTTATTATGCGCCTGCATCCTCAGTCTGTCTCATGGTAGAAGCCGTATTACACAATCAATCCCGCTTTATGCCGGTTGCCGGATATCTCCAAGGGCAATATGGTTTGAATGACATCTATATGGGTATTCCTTGTCAATTGGGATATCAGGGAATTGAGAAGATCTTGGAGTTGCCCCTAGCAGAGTCCGAAATTGCTGCCCTCCATGAGTCCGCTACATCCGTGCGTAAAGGCATAGAAATGGCTGAAAGTTTAGTGGGCTTTGATTAATGAATCATTAACACTTAGATAATGGGAATCCGTTTTCCTATTCCCTAGGGTACCGCGCTATAGTGACCCGATTTACCGCCAGTTTTTTCGATTAAATGGATGGATTCGATCGCGATCGCCTTATCCAGAGCTTTGGCCATATCGTATAACGTCAGAGCGGCAATAGAAACAGCCGTTAACGCTTCCATTTCCACTCCAGTTTCAGCGGTGGTTTTGACCGTTGCCACAATTTGATAACCGGGTAACTGGCGATCAGGTTCAATTTCAACCTGAATCTTTTGTAGGGGTAAGGGATGACAGAGAGGAATAAGTTGGGCGGTTTGTTTGGCAGCCATAATTCCGGCTAGTTTAGCAGTAGCGATAATATCGCCTTTGGGGGCATTCCCCGCTAAAATCGCGTCTAAGGTAGCCGGTTGCATTCGCATTTGTCCACCGGCGATCGCCATCCGTACCGTTGCTGTTTTTCCGGAAACATCCACCATCTGGACTTCTCCTGACTCGTTCACATGGCTTAACCCGGAAGTTGAAAAAAATTCTTGTGTCATGGGCAATAAGTGTGCTATATTAGTTTTCTAGACAGTTAAGGGCTTGTAGCTCAGTGGACTAGAGCACGTGGCTACGGACCACGGTGTCGGGGGTTCGAATCCCTCCTAGCCCGTCTAACTCAAATAAACCTGAGGAGGGAAATCTCATTCCCGAAACCCAGAACAAAATCTGGTGCTCAACACACATTCAACACAAATCCATCCTAACTCCATCCCTTCCCATAGGTCAGCCCTTAGGTAACTCACATAGAAAAGTCTCATAATATCTGCAATGAAACATAGATAATCCTGTGTAGTGCTAAAATAGATATATATCCAGCCTGGAAAGTCAACTAGGGGTGACAGGCAAAATATATATCCAGCCCAGAGACCCTATTTGCCTCTCCAAAGAAGATATATATCAACTAACCCTCCACAGCCCAGCATGACCCCAAAGAAAATATCCCCAATCACTGGACTAAGTGATGAGGAAAAAGTAATATTACGAAAACTGGGACTAGGGAATCTCTCATTAGGAGTGAGAATAGCGGCGAAGCTTGTGAAAGAAGCGACTGCCCAGGAAATGCTCAAAG
>NZ_JAGHZH010000157.1:0-60675 GCF_017746885.1 Roseofilum sp. SBFL
CTTATAGCCCGGAAGTCAACCCGATTGAGCGATTATGGGAAGAATTAAAAGCCAAGCTAAGATGGCAGAACTGTAAAGACCTGAAAAGCCTACAGCAAAGGCTTTCACAAGTCCTTGATTCCTTCGATAAGGTAATGATCGCCTCGATAACTGGATGGGACTACTTGGTCGATGCCTTATTAAGCGCAACTTCATAGAGAAATGGGATTATTAGACATCTCCTAGAATTAGGCTGAAACCGTAATACTGTCGTTTAAAAAACGAAGTTTTAGGAGATGTCTATTGATTCAATTTCGACACCTTCGAGCCTGCCCACCCTACGATGACTACGATCGCTGAGGGACTTGAGTTATTTGGGCGATCACCGGCCCCAGTCGTGTAAAATGCTTGGGATTGAGCGTGAAGAGAGCATCAACTTCTGCTTTCAGGGCTGCTTGGGCAATCAGAGCATCAAAAATGCCCCCACCCGGAAGCTTAAGAGCAACCATACAGGCGATCGCGGTTTGATAAGCTTGTCTATCTAAAGAGATTAAAATCAATGTGAGCCAAAGAACCCGTTTCAATCACGAGCAGATTTTCTTTACGGCGCAGCCTGCTTTCGCCGACATCAGTAGAGGGGGGAGATTTAGGGCGATCTAGATCCGCTTGCAGAAATTCCAAGATCCTGAGTTTCTCAGCATCCGATAAATTTTGCAGGATTGGCAGCAACTCAGAAATACCCATGGCTGTTTTTCTAGGCTACTTCTTTAGGTTATCTCATCTCACATCCTTTAACCAACCCAACGGCGATCGCCTCCCAAAAGTAAACATCCGAATGTTCTTTTGGGCAAGGGATGAGAAAAATGCTGGGACAGAAACGGGCGATCGCCACGGAACCATAAAGAACAATCAATCACATCATGAGTACCCGTATTTTTGTTGTAAACTGGGGAAAGAGGATAAAACTAAGTATAAAATCAACAAAAAGTATCCCCACTCTCGGTACAAAGCTGAAAACTAAGGAATTATACGCAATCGCTAATTATAAACATCCGGATGATCCATAGGGTGAGAGTCTGTAAAAAAGGAGAGAGACTGTGTAAAATACCATTGTTTCCTAAAAAACACGGACTGGGACTTCAACAGCACAGAAGACTCGAATGTTGACCTCTGAACCAGTCAGTTCCCATAGCATCGGTATAGAGCCATGAATGACAAGCAGTTCGATCGCATACTCGAAGGACTCAACTCTATAGAGCAGCAAGTATTGGACGAATTGCTAAATGGAAGGGAAATCGCTACAACTGTCGCCAGTAACAAATCGGATGTACAGAAAATTAGGCGTGATATCTATAAACACTTTGGCGTGAACCAAGATGATGGGCGTAGAAGAGGACGCTTTTTTCTGATTGCACTATTTTTCAGGTATAAACCAGAGTTGGTGAATCTGCCCTGCCTGAAGAATTTCCAGAGTATGAGTGCAGAGAACTTTGAGCAACAATGCGATCGCCTCTCCCCCCAGGAAAAACCTGTCTTAGAGCAGTTCCTCCAGAACAAAACTGACGAACAAATTGCTGCTTCCCTCAACAAAAAACTCGGAACCAAAAGTCTTTTTTGGAGAGATCGAGCCCTAAAACGGTTTTTTCCATTGTTCTTCCCAACATCGGGTGTCTGGCCAGTGGCACTCACCGGCAGGATAAATCACTAACCTTGTTCATGCAGGCTATGCTCTCATGAGCGCCTTAGATACTCTCGAGTTTTTGGGGGCCTGTGTTCAGTTGGGTTGGCTTATCTACACGAGCAGATGAACAGGTCGTCATCTAAGGGGCGGGGGCAGGTTCACAATATTGATGGTTGAGTGGCGAAAATTTGGGTGAAACCTGCCCCTACGGGGATGGATACAATGGTTGAAAAGGGAGGACGGAACAATGTTAGAATAGGCCGATCGCAGCCGCTCTAAACATCTGGTAGACTTAATGCACAGCAACGACTTGTATCAAGGGGGCGAGATTACCGAAGCCGTGCAAGCCTTACTCCAGCGCTACGAAGCCTTGCAAACCGCAATCAACCAAAAACGCCAACCTCCCCAAAACTCCAGCGACAACAAAACCCTTGCCACCACTCGCCAAACCTTCGATACGTTTGTCGAGGATATCCAAGCCTTAGAAGCGGAAAAACAACAGGTTTGGCAAGCACTGCGCCGTCAAGATCCCGTTTTAGCCGGTTCCAAGGAAGTCGCTCCCCTGAGCTTAACCGAGATGCAGCACCTGCTCCCGGATACTACCACCGCTCTGCTCAGTTTCTACACGAATTGGGAAGTCTAGTAAGGTAAGCAAGATTTGCTTGTCAAGGTTGAAGGATCTTGCCTATTCTCCTGCCCACCCTGCGATCTGCGCTACGATCTCAGAAGCCGGGTTTCTCCGAGAAACCCGGCTTCTGGAGACTCTTCTCATGCCCTTTCTGTTTATCGCCCTAATGTCGCCGGGTTACCCAAGTCAAAGAGTCCGGCGATACAACCGGTCATTAAGGTGGCGAGAGTGGCGGCCCAGAGGGCTTTGAAGCCGAGGGAAGAGACTTCCGATCGCCGTTCGGGAATCAGGGAAGAAAGCCCACCGACGAAGATCCCATAGGACGCAAAGTGGGTAAACCCGCAGAGAACATAGCTGACGATGAGCATGGCGCGATCGCTAATGGCTCCTGCACGACTCAGATTAGCGAGACTAATATAGGGCGGCACATTGGTTTCAAACACCCGACGACCAATAATCACGGAAGCTTGCCAAATTTCATTAATATCCAGAGATACCCCCGTCAGAATAGTTAGGGGGAAAAACAAAAATCCCATGATATTTTGCAGCGTAACTACTTGAAATACCGTACCGACTGGTGCAGGTAATCCTGATAGGCTATCAAAGCCCATATTAATTAGCGCCACTAAACCCAAAATGGCGATAATTACAGCCGCAATACCAACGGCCATTTTCACCCCATCTAAGGCTCCCATAATCAGGCTATCCATGGGATTCGGTCGTTTTTCGGGGTCTTGCTCTGGCTCTTCAGGAATTTTGCCCAGGGTTTCAGGCACTCCAGTTTCCGGAACCAAGATTTTTGAAATCACGAAACAAGCGGGAATGGTCATAATTGAAGCGGAGACCAAATGACCGGCAATGGAGGGAAAGACAGGGCGTAAAAACCCAGCATAGAGTCCGAGAACAGAGGAAGCAATAGAACCAAAACAACTGGTGAGAATGGCACAGATTTCGCTGCGTGTCATTTTAGCCAGGAAGGGTTTAACGGCGATCGCCGATTCAATACCGACAAAAATATTGGCTGCTCCGGATAAGGATTCTGCCCCACTAATTTTCATCGTTTTCTGGAACAGTTGGGCAAAAACCTTCACAATCGGTTGAATAATATTCAATCGATACAATAGGGCGACTAATGCCGAAAAGAAGACCACTTGAGGTAGGGAGCGAAAGGCAAAGATATAGCCCGGATTGAGATGATCTGAGCCAAGTTTATCGCCAGGGATCGCTACATAGGGTTGACCAACTGCACGCATAATCCACCGTCCTGCCGGCCCCGGGCCAAGCACTCGGTTAGGATTAGGGACAAAAGCAGAAGTATCGCCACCAAACAGGAAGCGAGCGCCTGCTTCTGAAGCATCTAAAAGGGCATTGAGCAGATTATTGAGTTGGGCAATCAGATCGCGAGTGGGGAGAACAAAGACTAGGAGTCCGATCGTCATTTGTAGAGTAATGCCAATGGCGATCGTTCGCCAGGGAACCACTTTGCGGTCTTCGGAACCAACCCAAGCAATCAGACATAAGATAACGATTCCGAGGGCGGAGATCAGGTTTAAAATGGGATTCATGGGCAGAGTGCTTCCTCACAGTAGCCAGCCAATCCGGTGATGTCACACCACGTTGATTATTATCAGACTCCGGAATTACACCGATGTCAAGTCTAGGATAGCCATCATGGATGAAAAATTAGTGTTCATGGGTTTAAGCTTAGGGTATAAGCACTCCGTTGGTTTAGGGAGAATTTTAAGGTTTATGGAAGCGTTTGATATTCATCCACCAGCTTGGACAGAACAAGCTACCCATGCATTCAAGTTCTGTTGTCCTCGCTGTGCGGCGACTTCGAGGCAAGCTGAACGGGTGTGGTTAAATCGGCGATCGCCCGTTTACACAGAAGGCAATCGCCGTAAATGGCAAGAATTTTATTTATGTGAATGCGGACAAGCCTGGTGGGGTTGGAGCAACGAACGTCCTCCCTCAGAGTTGGCGGGGGAGGATCTTCCCCAACCCCAACCCCCGAATCCCTTTGATGGTCTTTAAAGGGAATTGGGATTAGGGTTGATCGACGGCGACTTGAGGTAAGCCCATACTGTAATTCACTGCCCGGCTTTCCAGGTTATAGCTGAGTTCCCCTTTTTGGAGGAGCGATCGGACAAAATGCTCCAAATCCGACCCAATCCGACGCAGATTATACTCGGTTAAATCCTGTCCTTCATAGGCTGCCACCAACTCCTCAAACTTACCATAGACCGCTTTTAGGGACGAATCCGTCCAATTTAATTCATTATCTGGGTCTACATCCAGAGTCAGCATATTGTCAGATGGATTAAGTTCTCCCTTTTCAATAACAGCCGTAAAAATGCGGATATGGCGGGTCGTAGATTTGAGTAACATATAATAGTCAATAAAAAACAGCCTATAGGTATTCTGTCATTGCTAGGCAAAGGACGCAATCTCTCAGCTATCTTAGGCAAAGATGCCATTGTATTGATCTCCCAGAAAGAATAACTTCAGAGCAGTTCCCGCTTCCCCCATGGCCAAAAGTAAACTCAAATCCAAAGGAAAAGCACCGAATCTAGCCGCCCTAGTCAAACCCCCTCCGACGAAAGAAGAACTAGCTGCCAAAAAACGTGAAGCTGCCAATGCTCGCAAAAAGTTCAATGGAGTCCTCGGACAGGCGATCGGAATTGGCTCTGTTTTCGGTTTAATTGGGTTCGCCGTTATGGGCGAACCTTCATTTTTCGTAGCCGGATTATTTGGGATTGGTGTTCTCATATTTGCCTTAAATTATCCCATTCAAGCTCTATGGGCTTTCTATATCTATATGCCCTTTAGCGGCACTATTGTTTATGGAGTGGGAGGAGGAAATGCACTCCTCCAGTTAGCCAAAGATGCGTTTTACATTCCCGGATTAATGGGCATCTATCAATACTGCCAACGATATCGTTTGCCGTTCCTTGTGCCCAAACCCCTAATTCCCTTCATATTTTCCCTATTAGGGTATTGTGTCTTTATCATCCTAGTCATCAATACAACTGGAAAAACTTACGGAGGAGATAAACCGATCTTATTAGGGATTTTAGGCTTAAAAGTATTCATGGGATACATCCCCTTAATCAGTTGTGGATTTTATATGATTCGGGGGAAAAAAGAATTGCTGTGGATTACCCGGATAACAACTATTTTGGCCATCATCACCTGTGTATTATGCGTCATGCAATATCGAGCGCTCTTATCCGGTGCATGTGAAGGCACTCGTAATGCAGTAGGAGACGATTTATTCAAAGCAAGTGTCGAAGCCAGATGCCTAGTTGGAGGATCTTTAACTTACAGTCCCCAGGTTGGTCAGATCCGTCTCCCCAGTACCTTACCTTCCCCTTGGCACTGGGGTTGGTATATGATTTGTAGCGCCTTCTTTACCTTTGCCACTGCTTTTTGCGATCCTTCTCCTCTATGGCAAATGGCGGGATTTGCTGGAATGGGATTAAACTTTGTTTGTTCTGTGATTTCAGGACAACGAATTGCGACAATGCTTGTCCCTGTGGTAACCGTTATTTTACTGGTGCTTACCGGTCAAGTTGCCAACCTAAAACGGTTCATTCCCATTGCAGTTGGATTAACCTTACTCTTGGGAGGTGCGGCGGTAGCTTTCCCCGATGTTGTACAAGAAAGATGGGATAGTTTAGTCGGTCGATTGGGTGCATCTAACCCAGCAGATTTTATTGCTGAACAAGCCGAACATTCTGCGAAGGAAGCGGGTTTCTTTGGCAATGGATTAGGACGGGCAACGAATTCGGCTAGAATATTTGGTAAAACTTTTTTGGTGGAAACTTGGTTCCCAAAAGTCCTCTTTGAATTAGGAAAACCAGGGCTTGCCTTATTTTTACTGCTGGTTACTGCTCTGACTTGGCAAACGTTTAAAGCTTATCGTTCGGTGAAAGATAAAAGCTTACGCAATTTTGGCGCTTGTTTTTGGGTATTTATTCTAATTATCAGTTACCAAACTTACTGGTATCCATTAGATACCGATCCGGTATGTGTCTACTATTGGTTATTTGCTGGTATTACCTTAAAGTTACCTGATATTGATAAGGAAGAACAAAAGAAACAGGAAGAACTGCAAGCGCTTCTGGAAGCACAAGCCGATCCGAAAAAACGCAAGAAATCTAAATCGGCTAAACCTGGCAAAAATGGGCGTAAATCGAGTAAAAAGAAGAAATAGAACTATAATCCCTGAGCGATCGCCGAATAAACAATGAATTTACCTTTTCTATCTGTGATTATTCCTACCTATGGGAGAGAAGAACCCCTACTCGATAGTATCCAGGATGTCCTGAAGCAGGATTATCCCAATTTTGAGGTATTAGTAGTCGATCAAACAGCCGAGCATAAGCCGGAAATTCAAGCATTCTTGGATGAGATGGCTAATTCAGGCAAAATTAAGCTGTTTCGGGTCAATTGGGCGAGTTTACCAGGAGCGCGAAATTATGCAGTACGGCGCTCTAGCGGAGATGTGGTGCTATTTATTGATGATGATGTGGTGTTACCAGAAGGCTATTTGATGGCCCATGCTCGCAATTACGATCGCCCGGAAATTGGTGCAGTAGCTGGTCGTGTTTTTGACCGCATGAAGTTGGGCGAGTCCAAGAATAGTTATACCATTGAAGAGTTACCGCCGCAAGCTTTTGACCCTGGAATTGCTTGGTATCACATTGATTTAGTCCATACGACAAAAGCCCAGGAAGTCATTTCTGCACGGGGATGTAATATGTCCTTCCGCCGTGACATTTTTAGCAAACATGGCTTGGAATTTGATGAGCGATTTCGCGGCAGTGCGGTACGGGAAGAGTCCGATTTTTGCCTGCGCTTGCGCCAGACGGGATACAAAATCTGGTACGATCCAGAAGCTAATTTGGTGCATTTGGGGGAAGAAACCGGAGGATGTCACGATATTTCCACGCGATCGCTAGAATATCAGATTACCTTCTACCATAACCACTTTCTCATGGGACTCAAGAATTTGACCGTAGGTCAACAAATCCGGTTCTTTAGCAAGTTATTTGACTGTCACGTTTTAGGTCATCCTCCCTGCAATAAAAGTGGCTCCCCCATCAAAATTGTTAGTCGCGCAGGGTTCTACACCATGGGTTACTTAAGTGCTTGGCAGACTCGGCTCAAAACATTATGGAAAACAGGGCAAACCTATAGCCAACAAGATGAACAATGGCAAGCTTCTGAATCGGTTTAATGGTGTTATTAGAGTCTAAATAATCATGAAAATTTTAATCGCCAGCCACACCTACATTGTCGATCTCAATCGAGAGAAATTAAGAAAATTAGCCCAACTCGATCCGAGCATAGAAGTAACTGTGGTTGTCCCCAAGCGATGGCGACCGGGAGGCGTGCAAAACAAAATCATTGAAACCCAACCCGTTGATGAGGGGAATTTTCGAGTTGTTCCCCTATCAAACTTGAGTGAAAATAACCAAGGCTTATTGACTTTTGGGCTGGATTTAGTGCAACTCCTCAAAACCTTCAAACCCCATATTTTGCAGACTGAGCAAGGAGCAAAAGCATTTAGCCATGCAGAATTAATTACCCTCAATAAGCAACTCAACTTGAACGCCAAAAATGTATTCTTTACTTGGTGGAATTTACCCTATGAAGTCAAATTTCCCATTTCTGTGTTAGAGGGATTTAATCTTAAACATTCCCATGGTATTATATCGGGCAACCAAGACGGAGCCGATGTACTGCGCGATCATGGCTATGATGGCCCCATCAAAGTGATGCCTCAACTGGGGGTAGATGAGCAGTTGTTTTCCCCCCAAGAGCAACCAGAATTGAGGATATCTTTGGGGATTGAGCCAGATGAATTTGTCGTAGGGTTTGTGGGGCGGTTTGTCGAAGAAAAAGGACTTTTGACTTTATTCAACGCCTTGAAAAAAATTACGGATTATCCGTGGAAATGGCTGTTGCTCGGTCGAGGTGACTTGAAACAAGATCTTTTAAACAAGGCTTCAGAAGTTGGATTGCGAGACCGGTTGATTTGTGTGGAAAGTGTTCCCCATGACCAGGTTTATCGCTATATTAATTTAATGGATGTCCTGGTTTTACCATCTGAGACCACCTATAAATTTAAGACGCTAACCGCAGCCGGTTGGAAAGAACAATTTGGCCATGTTCTGATTGAAGCGATGTCTTGTAAAGTGCCGGTCATTGGTTCTGATTCTGGAGAAATTCCCCATGTGATTGATGAAGCAGGATTGGTATTTCCAGAAGGGAATGTGGATGGTTTGCGAAACGGTTTGCGTCAAGTGATGGAAAATCAAGAATTCAGGCAAAATTTGGCGCAAAAGGGTTATGAACGGGCGATGCTTCACTATACCAATACGGCTTTGGCTAAAGAACAATACTCTTTTTATGAACAGTTGCTGTAGATTAATTCACGTTGAGTTCTTGTCTTTTCAATTGATTTCCCGCAACCTAAATCTTGCCCCATTCTCTATTCCCTAGCGCCAAGCGCTGTAACCATAATGCGCGTTTTACAAATTGTTCCTTCTATTTCTCTCGTCTATGGTGGTCCGAGTCAGATGGTCAAAGGGTTGTCTGCTGCCTTGAGTAATGAACCCGGTATGGACGTGACGATCTTAACTACAAATTCTAATGGTGATACGGGTGAAGCGCCGTTAGATGTGCCCCTAGACCGCCCCGTGGAGGAAAATGGCTATCAGACTCGCTACTTTCGCTGCTCCCCGTTCCGACGCTACAAATTTTCCCTAGATTTATTAAAATGGCTGTCCGAACATGCTTCAGAATACGATATTGCCCATATTCATGCCCTATTTTCTCCGGTTAGTTCGGCTGCTGCGACGATCGCCAGACAGAGGAGACTCCCCTATATTATGCGTCCTTTGGGAACGTTAGATCCGGCGGACTTACGCAAAAAACGCCAACTGAAGCGCATCTATACAGCTCTGTGGGAAAAGGGCAATATTAAAGGAGCTGCAGCGATTCATTTTACCAGCAGCATTGAAGCGAAAATTTCCGATCGCTTTGGCACCGATACCCCAGGCGTAATTGTACCTTTAGGGGTGCAACTGCCCCAACTACCAGAACCGGGCATGGCTAGAGAAAACCTGAATATCCCTGCCGATAAACCCTTAATTCTCTATATGTCGAGAATTGACCCGAAAAAAGGCTTGGATTTGCTCATTCCTGCTCTGGAAACCTTGGTGAATGAAAATTTTGACTTTGAGTTTGTTTTAGCGGGTGGGAATCCCCAAAATACCGCCTATGTGGAGCAAATTAAACAGCAGATCCAATCCTCTACCTTAGCCTCCTGTACCCAGTTTCCGGGGTTTGTCAGGGGAGCGGAGAAAGCGGCGCTGTTGCGAGATGCGGATCTGTTTGTACTGCCGTCCTACTATGAGAATTTTGGCATTGCTGTCGCTGAGGCGATCGCCTCCGGAACCCCTGTCGTTATCTCCACAGGCGTTTATATCTGGGAAGAAATCCAAAAAGCGGCGGCTGGATGGGTGTGTGGTTGTGATGTCAATTCGCTAACGGATAGCTTACGACTGGCTCTGAGCGATCGCCAAGAACGACTGAAACGAGGAGCAGCAGGGGCACAATACGCTAATACTCACTATAGCTGGTCGGCGATCGCCCAACAAACCATCGGCGTTTACCAACAGTTCGCGCGATCGTCCAGTTAAATTACTGTCCTGGTTTTCCCACTCCCTTCTCCATCGACTATCTATAGTACAAGCATCAGGTTAGAGAAAAAACCGAGATCACATCTTTCCAGGATATCTCTCACAGGCGATCGCCCTCTGTCCTCACCGTCATCACCCCCATCTCCAGAGCATCCTAGAACTATAGCCGAAATCATCCAGACGAAACCTCTAACCTCTCGTATGTTTTTGTATTTCCTGTCGAGGAACTCAACCGATGAAAGTACGATGGAAAACCCTAATCCCCAGGATAACCCTATGGTTAGCCTTAGAAATCGTTCTTAGTTGCTTAGGACTCGATCATCTCGCTGATTACAGCGAGTATGTCTTGGAAAAGAAAGCGATCTCTACATTAGTCGTGAGTCATAGGTAATGAGATTTTGTCTGGATCGATTGTAGAGGGTTGAGTGAATTTCCAGCGATCGGTTAAAGTGACTCACATTTGGGCGATTTTGATCTCTAGCTTTGCTGCCATCGACGCAAATATATACTATTTTCCTGGCGAACAGGAGGATTTGTGATCGTGAATTGGGATTATCGTGTTTTTTGTGAAGACAATGGTGATTATGTGATTCGTGAAGTGTTTTATGCAGAGGATGGTTCGATTCTAGGATGTACGGAAAATGAGGTGTGTCCTACAGGGCGATCGCTACAAGAGTTAACTGAGGATCTGCAACTCTTTAGAGCAGCTTTAACTCAACCAGTTTTGAGAGTCTCCGATGTGCCACTATATTCCAAGCAACGAGAAGATAGGAAAACAGAGAAGAAGACGATTTCTCACGAACAGGTTTTAGCCCAATTGGGATTGAGTGAATTTCCGGCGATCGGCTAAAGTCAGTTACATTTGGGCGATTTTGCTCTCTTGCCTAGCTTCCAAAGCTAGATTTTCTGACCGCAATACATTACTATAAAGTTAAGTAATAATTTTTAGTCTGACTCATGAAACCGATCGAACTCCTCGCCATGGGCACTCTCCTCCTGTGCCTCACTGTCCTGAGCCTCTGCGCTCCCCAAACAGCCCTTGCAAACCCCGATCCTGGTCAACTCTCCCATGCCATCGAAGAAATTGAAAACTTAGATGCCATGCGCTCTGGGCTAGCCTCAACCCTCAAAGACAGAACCAAAGCCATTACTCCACAAACCTTCAAGCAAGTCTGTAAACCCGTAGGTATGAAAGCCAAACAACTGAGCCAAGAAAACGGATGGCAAGTGAAACAAATAGCAGTCAAATATCGCAACCCTGCCCATGCTCCAAACACCCCAGAAGCAGAAGCGGCCCTTGAACTGCTAGATAACTATCCAGAACTGATGGGATTCTGGCAAGATGAAACTCTTAATGGTCAACCAGGACAGCACTACTATCGCCGAATTAATGTAGAAGCCACCTGTTTAGGCTGCCATGGCGCAAAAGCAGCACGGCCAGAATTTGTCAAACAAAACTATCCCCAAGATTTAGCCTATGACTTTAAAGTAGGAGATCTTCGAGGCATGTACGCTGTCTTTATTCCCGATCCTGTCGCTTCTGAATCTGAATGAACGTCCTAACCCACCCTTCTCTCCTTAAAGTCCCCTTTTCTCGAGGAGATTTAAGGGAATCGTGTCCAACTCACCCAGGAAAACACAGGGTCATTGCTTTTCTCGTTGCCCTGCTGCTCTTCCTCCTCCCCTCTACCCTTTTGGTTTCGCCACCCGCATCGGCTCTGATTCGCCAACAACTCGAAGCACCAGGACAAACCCTCTATCAATCTCGCCATAGCTTGCGAGATAGGAGTGGCAAAACCTGGCAAGTGATTCTCTTTAAGCGGATCAAAGTGGGAGAATTAGCCAATGTTCAGTTACGTTTAGTCGGATTTCCCGAGCAAACGGTTTTTCAACATCCTGCTCCTCTCAACCTCAAAGATAGCCAGAATCAGCAGTTGAGTGCCTCCGATGTTTTTGCAGATAAAGCTCCTGCCCCCAATGTGGGACAGTACGAGCTAACCGATATTCTGGATTTGGTTTCCGCTTCCGGTTCCCTAGAGCTATCTTTACCCGTGGAAAATGGGGAAACTCGGATCTCGGTTCCTGCTGTGATTATTCTGGAATGGCAATATTTAGCCCATGAATATTAATACAGCGCTTTGCTTGCGTTATAAGCGACAGTGTTGAATCCTCAAAGCTATGTACCAAAAGCCTATTCCCTATTCCCCATTCCCCATTCCCTAGCGCAAAGCGCTATATGAGGATGCTTTTAACCAGAATCTTAAGCTCCTTAGCTGTGCTGTACAATCAATAGGCAGCTTAAGACAGACACAGACCTATGGCGATCGCGTATAGTCGATGGATAAGAGTGCTACTGGTGGTCATGGCGATCGCCTTATCCGCCTGTAGCCCTACCCAGTTTCGCACATCTGCCGCTGAAGTGCCCCAACTGGTGCAAGCCATTCTCAGCGATCCCAAAACCTTTAACTACGCCCTCAGTCAAGAGACTCCCAACATTTTTGGACTCACCTACAAAGGACTGATTGAGACCAATGGTTTAACTGGAGAAATTGAACCCGGATTAGCCCAATCTTGGCAAATTTCCAACCAAGGTAAGCGCATCATCTTTACCCTCCGGGAGGATTTACAATGGTCCGATGGCTCTCCCCTCACCACCGATGATGTCGTGTTTAGCTACAACGATGTTTATCTCAATGAAGCCATTCCCACCTCCGCTCGGTTTGTACTGATGATCGGTGAAAGTCGCGCCCTACCGACGGTGAGAAAATTAGACGATCGCCGAGTCGAATTTACGATCCCCGAACCCTTCGCCCCATTTTTACGCAGTACCGGCTTACCGATTTTGCCTGCCCATGTCCTTAAACCGACCATAGAAACCCAAGACTCCGAGGGGAATCCCGTCTTTCTCTCCACCTGGGGAACCGATACTCCAGTCGAGCAAATTGTCGTCAATGGCCCCTATCAATTAGAGCGATATAATACAACCCAACGGGTCATTTTTAAGCGAAATCCCTATTATTGGAAAAAAGACGAAGGGGGCGATCGCCTCCCCAATATCGATCGCATCATTTGGCAAATTGTCGAATCCACCGACACCAGCTTTCTCCAATTTCGTTCCGGGAGTTTAGATTTAGTCGATGTTTCCCCAGAATATTTTTCTCTCTTAAAAAAAGAAGAAGACCGAGGAAAATTTATCATTCACGGACGACAACCCACCCTCAGTTCTGTATTTATCACCTTTAATTTGAATAAAGCCAGTCGTGATGGCAAGCCATTGGTCGATCCGATCAAATCCCGATGGTTTAATAACCTTAAATTTCGCCAGGCAGTTGCCTACGCTCTCGATCGACAAACCATGGTGAATAATATTTATCGCGGTTTAGGAGAACCCCAATATTCTAATATTCCCGTCCAAAGTCCCTACTATTTCTCCCCGGAAGAGGGATTGAAAATCTACAAGTTTAATCAAGAAAAAGCCCAATCCTTGTTAGAAGAAGCCGGTTTTCAATATAACAGTACAGGACAATTGGAAGACGATGCTGGTAATCTGGTTCGCTTCACCCTTCTGACTAATGCCGGCAATAAAATTAGGGAAGCATTAGGCGTACAAATTAAGCAAGATTTAAGCAAAATTGGTATTCAAGTCGATTTCCAACCCATCGCCTTTAGTACCTTAGTCGATAAACTCGGTAATACCCTGGATTGGGATGCTCATATTATTGGCTTTGCCGGAGGTGGAGTTGAACCCAATAATAGCGCCAATGTCTGGTCACTTGATGGTTCATTACATAGTTTTAATCAACAACCGCAACCGGGACAACCTCCGATTCAAGGATGGAAACCCGACCCTTGGGAGCAGAAAATTGCCGATTTGTATATCCAAGGGGCACAAGAATTAGAAGAAAGTAAGCGTCGGCAAATTTATGGAGAAGTTCAACAATTAGTCAAGGAAAACTTACCCTATATTTATTTGGTGAATCAACTCTCGATGACGGCTGTGCGCGATCGCATTCAACCCATTCAGTATTCTGCCCTTGGTGGGGCATTGTGGAATCTCGATGAACTACAGATTGTTGATGAGTAATGAGTAATGATTAATGAAGACTTACGCGCCCTTTTAGAGGCAGTAGCAGGGGGGCAAATCACTCCAGAATCGGCTCTAAACAAGCTCAAATACTTTGATTTTGAACCGGTGAGCGAATTTGCTCGGATTGACCATCATCGCGCCCTGAGAACCGGTTTTCCAGAGGTCATCTGGGGACCGGGAAAAACCCCCGATCAAATCGCCCAGATTATGAATACCATGCGTCAGGACAATCCGATCGTCATGGCGACTCGCATTGAACCCGATGTCTATCATCAATTAGACGATCGCGTGCCCCATCTGATCTACTATCCCATGGCTCGGATTTGTGCGATCGGCACTCCCCACATTCGTCACCCCGGAACCATCGGTATTCTCTCCGCCGGAACCGCCGATTTATCCGTCGCCGAAGAAGCCGCCATCACTGCTGAACTCTCAGGCTTTCACGTCCAAAGACTCTGGGATGTTGGCGTTGCCGGTATCCATCGCCTCCTCAGCAATCGTGCCGTTTTAGACCAAGCCCATGTCCTCATTGTCGTCGCCGGTATGGAAGGCGCTCTCCCCAGTGTCGTCGCCGGTTTAGTCGGCTCTCCTGTCATTGCCGTCCCCACCAGTATCGGGTATGGAGCCAGCTTTAACGGGTTAGCCCCCCTGCTCACCATGCTCAACTCCTGTGCAGCAGGCATTGGAGTCGTCAATATTGATAATGGCTTTGGAGCCGCCATTTTAGCCGGCCAAATCCTCAGAACTGCCCAACGGGTAAATAGGGAATAGGGGATTAGGGAATAGGGAATAACCTGAATTCGGGATCAACAGCGACTCTTTCCTCAGAATGCGCTCCGAGCAACCACTCCTTACGCGAGGGGTCTGGGGAACGCTCTCGTTCCCCAGTAGGGGATTTGGGGGACTAGTCCCCCAAAGAGATCTCGCACTTAAGCTCAACCAATCATCATTGTTCCTTCTCCCCTTATCCCGAACTCAGGTGAATAGGGAATGGGGAATAGGGCATCTTGCCCATCCAAAACAAAACCGCCCCAGGGTTATGTCCTCCCCAGGGCAGTTTGTGTGGATTTTAGATTGCTGAGATAGAGTGAATCCAAAATCCAAACTTGTTATTAGTTAGCCTGAGCTACCTCTAACACCTCATCCATAATGGTTCCCGACTGCTCCATCTTGCTGATATCCAAGATAGTCTTGAGAACAGAATCCGGGTTCAAACTCATGGAATCAATGCCGAGTTCAACCAAGAAGCGGGCGAACTCTGGATAGTCACTAGGCGCTTGACCGCAAATACCAATCTTGCGATTGTGTTTCTTAGCGGCTTTAATGGCAATTTGTACCATCCGACGAACCGCTTCATTCCGTTCGTCAAAGATGTGGGCAACCAAGGCAGAGTCACGGTCTAATCCCAAGGTTAACTGGGTTAAATCGTTAGAACCAATAGAGAAGCCATCAAAGACTTGGGCAAATTCATCAGCGTAGATCACGTTACTGGGCAATTCGCACATCACGTAAACTTGCAAACCATTTTCGCCGCGTTTCAAGCCATTGCTTTCCATTTCAGCCAACACTTTGCGACCTTCATCGGGGGTGCGGCAGAAGGGAATCATAGGAATCACATTGGTTAAGCCCATTTCATCCCG
This sequence comes from Roseofilum sp. SBFL, assembly GCF_017746885.1. Taxonomy (NCBI): domain Bacteria; kingdom Bacillati; phylum Cyanobacteriota; class Cyanophyceae; order Desertifilales; family Desertifilaceae; genus Roseofilum; species Roseofilum sp. SBFL. The sequence continues at coordinate 15,728 of NZ_JAGHZH010000157.1, forward strand.
AACGCGTTTGAGTGCTTTACACTCTAAACCATAGGCTTCGCGATAGTTGGGGTCATAGTAGCGGGATGCACCACGCCAACCAATCATCGGGTTTTCTTCTTTGGGTTCAAACTGACGACCGCCTAAGAGGTTGGCATATTCATTACTCTTGAAGTCGGACATCCGTACAATCACTGGATTGGGATAGAAGGAAGCCGCGATCATGCTGATACCATGGGCCAGTTTGTCTACGAAGAAGTCAGGCTTGTTGTCGTAGAGAGCGGTAAGTTTAGCGATTTCCCGTTTGGCTAACTCGTCTTCGAGTTCGTTGTACCGCAGCAAGGCCAAGGGATGAGCTTTAATGTGGTTGGCAATAATGAACTCTAACCGAGCTAATCCAACACCATCACAGGGAATGGAGGATAAACCGAAGGCTTCTTCAGGATTACCCACGTTCATCAAGATTTGGGTGCGGGTCTTGGGTAGGTTGTCGAGTTGGGTTTCAATGACATCAAAGGGAACTAGACCGTCATAAACCCGTCCTTCTTCACCTTCAGAGCAGGATACTGTGACTTCTTGACCGGTGGTGAGGATTTCAGTGGCATCCCCACAACCGACGATCGCCGGAATACCCATTTCCCGGGCAATAATAGCTGCGTGACAAGTCCGACCGCCTTGGTTTGTGACAATGGCGCTGGCTCTCTTCATGATCGGTTCCCAGTCGGGGTCAGTCTTGTTGGTAACCAAGACTTCACCGGCTTGGAATTCATCGATGCGGTGAACTTCCATGATCACCCGTGCATTCCCTTGACCAATCATTTCACCGACGGCGCGACCGCGAACGGCGATGTCCGATGTGCCTTTGAGTTTGTAGTTCTTGAGGATACTACCGGATTTTTGGGATTGAACGGTTTCGGGACGCGCTTGCACGATGAACAGGTCGCCAGTTACCCCGTCTTTTGCCCATTCAATATCCATGGGGGTGTAAGTGCCCCGGACTTCGGAATAGTGGTCTTCAATAATACAAGCCCATTTGGCCAACTGAAGAATTTCATCGTGGTTCAGGCAGTATTTGCCCCGCTCAGATTCGGGAACGGAAACGTTTTTAGTGAGTTTCGATCCACCCAAGTCATAGACCATCTTCAGTTCTTTGGTACCCAGGCGTTTTTCCAGGATTGGACGATAGCCGTCTTTGAGGGTTGGCTTGAAGACGAAGTATTCGTCAGGGTTGACGGCTCCTTGAACTACGTTTTCCCCTAAACCATAGGCAGCCGTAACGAGAGCTGCGTTTTTGAATCCGGTTTCGGTGTCGATGGAGAACATTACACCAGAGGAAGCCAGGTCAGAACGTACCATTTTTTGTACGCCAACGGAGAGGGCAACATCAAAGTGATCGAAGCCTTTTACTGTCCGATAGGAGATCGCGCGATCGGTAAAGATGGAGGCAAAGCATTTATGGCATGCTTTGAGAACCGCATCTACACCATAGACGTTGAGGTAGGTTTCTTGTTGACCGGCAAAGCTGGCATCGGGCAAATCTTCAGCCGTAGCACTCGATCGCACTGCTACGTCTACTTCGTTGAGGTTACCGTTGTCTGGATTGCCATACCATTGGCACATTCTTTCATAGGCTTTGGCGATCGCCTGCTCAAGATCTTCTGGGAATGGGGTATCGAGGATCAGCGATCGGGCTTTTTTACCCCGTTGCCGTAAGTTACTCAGATCTTCGACATCTAAATCGGAGAATAATTCCCGCAGTTTGCTTTCTAACCCTGCGGATTGAATGAAGTAGCGATAAGCATGGGCTGTGGTAGCAAATCCATTGGGCACAACCACACCTTTGGGAGTCAATTGTTGGATCATTTCGCCTAGAGAGGCGTTTTTACCGCCAACTAAGGGAATGTCGCTGATGCCAACTTGTTCAAACCAAAGAACGAAAGCTTCATTTTTTTGAGCTTCACTGGTTACATTTCCTAGGGCTAAGGTTTGAGTCATGGTTCAATATCCTCCATGGATTTTTAATTCAATTCGACTTAGCTAGGCAGCACAGTACAGTAAAGTAATACTTTTTAATGGAGTTTTATTTCCACATACTGCCTGAGAAGTTACGAGAGATTAAGTTCTCTCTCAATTTGTGTCAACTTCTGTAATTTTGGACTATCAACTAACAGTTATTGATCGCTTGAAACCTTGATATACCAAGACTTTAGCGTTTTCTGCTGGGCAATTGCCCGTGATAGTGGCTTTGGATTCACTCTTCTCACAGCCTATTACTTTCTATTAAAATTACAAGGTAGGTACGCCCTGAATCCTTAGTTACCTAAAGGGAAAAAATAGGATGTAGTCAGGGATACAAACATATTTAAATAAACATTAAGGTTAGTAGTATTCGCTTATGAACTATCAACGGAACCCCATAGAAACAGAAGTCTCTATCCCAGAGTCTGCCTGTTTTGTACCAAGCTGTCCGATTCAGTTTGTCCTGGACTTGATTAGTTCTAAATGGTCAGTGTTGATTTTGCGGGAACTGTTCCAAGGCGATCGCCGCACCCATGCCCTTCTGGATGCCTTACCTGGTATTAGCTCTAAAACCCTTACCCTGCGTTTGCGAGAATTGGAACACCATGGGTTAGTCAAACGCACGGTATACCCTGAAATCCCGCCCCATGTTGAATATTCAATTACGGAAAAAGGCCGAGAACTCAAACCAGTTCTACTCTCTATTAAAGAACTCGGAGAGCGATGGTTAGAAACATCATGTTCATGTGATCGCATCCGTAACGGTTAGTTAACATCACCGTTTAATTTCCTAGGGACTGTTGTAAACACTCACTTTCAATTAAACCGGAGCTACAGGGTGACTATTATCTTTTTCACCCTCATTCGTAGCAAGCTTTTAAGGATTGGATTTCCTCTTCTGTCACTCTCCGAAAAAGAAGGGGTTAAACCCCTTACCCCTCAAAGCACAATCAATGGTAATCTGAAAGGCAAATCCTATTCACTACAGGTTGCCCTCTTGATTGGCCAAATTAATCCTCAATTAAATTTGTGAACTTTCCAGTCAGGAATCCTAATCATTTCGGGCTTTTTTTGTATTCATATATACAAAAAACAGAGAAAATAAAGATTTCCTAAAGAGCGTAAATTTATGTAAACTCTTTATAGAGTGATGTGAAGCCTTTGTTTCACAGGTTTTTCACATTCACATCCTATGATCATTCATATCAAGGAACACACAAGCAAGGAATTTGTAGGAGTTGATTATGCCCGTAAGTCTACCATCGATCATCCAAGAACAATTGGTACAACCCTTCAAATATTGGAACAATGGTGTTCAGGACGCTATGTCCTACCAGAATGAGATGTATACTTACGTTCGTTCTTACAGCCAAGAGAATCGCCTACAAGCCTATAGTTATGCCTGTGACATGGCTGAACAAAACATCAAAAGCTGCATTACCTGCTCAGAGAGAGGTTACAAAATTTGGGTGAATCTCAAGTGTGTATCGAATCATCAGTTAGAGACCCATCAAAACCTGAACTTCAGCCCAGCCTTTTCCTAGTCCTCGCTCTACGACGGTTCAAACAGCAGTCGTGCAGCGCCTTGAATCCGCACCAGAGGTTGAACAGAGCGAGGCAAGGGAGGGAGATGAATTACAGTTTGCTCGCTATCACAACCCAATAGGTCATGACGATTAGAAGCATAATTCCACACCACATAAGGTTGACAAACCTCTAGATCCTTTAAAGACTGACTTAATCGATGATGCTCGGCTAAAATTGCTGGTTGATTCTGAACCACACCAATAAACTCAGTATGCCGAGCATCTTTGAGTTTTTTCTGGGCTGCAACTACCCGTTTTCTTAGGGTACGGAGTTCTCCCATAAACTCGGTACGTCCGAGAACATCTTGGTATTTAATCCATAATTTGAACACCCAAGCTAACCAGTCTGCTAAAGCTGTGGGCATTTCTAGAAATCGGAGTAAATGCCCTGTAGGAGCGGTATCCAGGATAATCAAGTCTTGCTCTTGATTCTCTAGGAGTTCCATCACTGCTAAGAGGGCTAAAATTTCATCAATCCCAGGAAAGGAGAGGGAGACCAGTTTACGCCAAGCTTCCGGGCCATAGAGTAATTGTAAATTCTCTTGGGTGGGGGAATCGCCACTGATCATTTCCGCGAGTTCCCACAGATAGGCTTCGCGAAACTGATTGAGCAGGACTTGAGAATCGATTTCAGCGGCTGTGAGGTTGGGGAAATCGATCGCCTGGGGATTGTGGTCTAAAGGCTGTCCAAACGCATCCCCCAAGGAGTGGGCCGGATCGATCGAGATTGCCCGCACTTGACTTTCAGGATGGGTTTGAGCCATTCCCCAGGCGATCGCCGCTGCAACAGTGGTTTTACCCACTCCCCCTTTACCACCAATGATAATTAAGCGGCGCTGTTGGGCAATAAAATCAGGTAAACCCGGTGGGATGCGATCGGGCCAAATCACTTCAGTCGAGGTAATCCTTGCATCCTGCACCCCTACCGGTGACATCTGAGCAATGACCCCATCTAACGCTGCACCTCCCAACGGAGGACTCGGATATTGAGTAATTCCCAACAGAGGTAAACCCTCTGCAAGTTTCTGAAATTGCGGTAGAATCTGTTGCTGCTCTGCATAGCGGTCTCGATCCTCTGGCGATAAATCTTCCGATCTCGCTACCAACCGATTCACCCAAACCCCTCCCAAGGGAATCTGCAACCCTTGCAAAGAAGTCACAAAGCGCCGAGTTTCTTCTAAACTCATGGCTTCGGCAATTCCCACAACTACGCAACGGGTGCAGTCTCGATCTTGTAATAAGGCCCGTCCCGTTTGCAGATCGGACTTCATCTCTTGTAAAAACTCATCCCCTCGATCCCCTTGATAACGCCCGGTAAACGCTTGGCTGATAGCGCGATGTTTCTCCTGGAATAAATCCAGTGCTTCTAAAAACCGATCGAGAAAATCCATTAATCCCAAAAGATTGAGCGCATGACCACTAGGAGCCATATCCACCACCACCCGATCCACTTCTTGCTCCCGCAACAAGCGCTGAATTTCTAAGATTCCCATTAATTCATCGAGTCCCGGCCAACTTAAATCCCAGACGGGGGTTAAATCTTCGGCCGCGGCAAAACTTCCTCGTTCAACGAGCAGTTGTAGGACTTCACCGTAGCTCTGTTTGAATTCTTGTAATAATGCTGCTGCATCGAGAGCTTGCACTTCTAAATTGGGCAGATCGGGCAGAGAAAGGCGATCGCCGGTAACTGGACATTGCAACACATCCCCTAGGGAGTGAGCCGGATCTGTTGAGAGCAGCAACACTTTCTCTTGGGGAAACTGCTGACCCCAATACCGGGCAAAACCACAGGAGAGTGTTGTTTTCCCCACTCCCCCTTTACCACTCAAGAGCAATAATTCTAGGCGATCGTATGGATTCATATAAGTTTCTTGCGTCCTAATCCCCTATGGTACAACCAGAAGCGTAAGGTTTTGCAGCGATCGCGTTTTCTAGATCCATACCTCCTTTTCACTCGAGTAATCCAGCGAAAACATCTTGGACGCTCAAGTGTAATTCACTGGCAAACTGGGGCACAGGAAGAACCTCTTCGGGGCGATCGCATCCTTGAGGCTCTTGTTGAGGACAATAGACAAATACGGTATGCTCATCCGGATCGATTAACCAACCCATTTGTGTGCCATATTTGAGACCATGAAGAATATTTTTAATGACCTTGGTTTGACTTTGGTCGGGAGAGAGGATTTCAATTACCCAATCTGGAGCAACAGAAAAGACATTAGAAATTTCCCCATTGCGATCGCGGGGAATCCGTTCTTTGAGAAAAACTGAAATATCGGGAATAATGGAGCGAGCGCCAAACGTACAGCGCAATTCTGGAAAAGCACGAGCAATACCTTTGGGTTTAACTACTTGGTTGATCGTGGCAACTAATTCTCCCTGAATTGTACTGTGTTTTCCCTGTGGCATGGGTTTCTCAACAATTTGACCATCAATATATTCACATGCGGGTTTTGTTTCCGGCAACTTGAGAAACTCCACTAAGGTTAAAGGTTTAGAGGATAGTTGTATCATGGATTATGCTTTTGAATAACTTGGCTAATCAAGCAGTTATTCTAACCTGTAGGGGTCAACGGCCGTTGACCCCTAGATTATGTTGCCAATAGGGCAAGATTTAATGCAGGTAGAATTCAAGGAAGAGCATCAGGGAAATTTCTTGTTTTTATGGACGAAAGGAAGAACTGGAAACGCTGGAAAGTTGGGTGAGTTGCTCTCGCTTAATCTTGCTGCTGGGACTTCCGGGAATTGGTAAAACATCTCTGGCGCTGAAATTGATCGATCGCATCCAAACTTAGTTTGATCGCATCCTCTATTACAGTCTCCAGTTCTCTCCGCCCTTAACGGCGACTCTCAGGCATCTGTTGCAGGTTCTCACGGACTCTGAAGAAGCTCCCCATGAATTTGAAGCGTAACATGAAGAACTCTTGAAGGCTTTGAAGCGCGATCGCCACCCGATCATCCTCGACGATCTCCAAACTTTTTTGCACCACAGCAATCGGCTGGGCACTATCTGCCTAATTTAGAGAATTATCGCACATTACCCAAGAATTGAGGGGGCAAGTTGCGAGATCGCCAATTCAACGCTAACATTAAGAAAAGTTAAAATTCTTGACACAAGTTCCCAAATATGGGTTGAAATTGCGTCAACCGACTCTCGCATAAGGAGCAACCGTAGTGATATCCCAAGCAAACTTAGCCCCAACTGCCCTAGAAACGACCCAGGAACGAGATACTGAGCGGTTTTTCCGAGAAACAGTAGGGCGTTGGTTTTCTCAGCGACGCTACTATACGCTACCAGATGGAGACCCCCAAGAAATTTCCAGTATTATTGAAATTACCTATTTACCCCAAGGAAGCGAACCCCTACGGCATTTAGCTCGGTTACATCAGTTGGAAGATGAGACTATGCTGTTATTCGGTTCTGTAGTGAGTTGGGACGCTCAAGAGTCTGTTACAGGGAAAAAGCAGTCTAAGGGAGAAACAGTGATTGGGGTTTTAGGAAACTTGTTATATCGCGATCGCGGTTTTGCCACCTCTAAACCCGTTACAGCAGACTATTATCTCCCTAATCCCCACACCTTGTGCTTGCGCACTGAATACAACCAGTCGGTGTTTGAAGAAGAAATTAAACTGGTGGGTCAGCAATATCGCACCAGGCAAACCATTATCTCCCGTGCAGGAGAAGAACAAATGATTGGTCAATATCTAGAAAAACGGCTTGATTAAACCCATTACTAAGGGGGGTGAGCTGCACTCGAAATTGCCTCGATCCACGATCGTAAAGCATAAGGCGTGAGTGATAATAATACTTGGGGTACTATCGTAAGGAGTATAAATATAGTGTGGCGAACCCTAATTCTATCCCTTCTCTCATTCCCTATCTTTTTAGGTTCAGGGACGACTGTTGCTGAGGCTCAAGTGGCTGATGTACCAGCTTTCGACAATAATGGTGACTTTCAATCATCTCGTGTGCTTGGCAATCGAGGAACTTATCAACAGAAACAATGGTTGGTAGTCGATCCCGATCCAAAGGGTTTAAATTGTCGTGATAACCAGTTTTCTGTTGTCGTGACTCTTGGGTATGGTTCAGTGGTAGATGCTGTTTTTAGCAGTAACCAAGACAATGCGATTAGATCGATCAATGGTAATCCCTGGCTTCGGGTTTCTGCCAGTTTTCTTGATATCCAAACTCGGAATACTGGTGAGCGTTTAGACACTTACATTTGTTATGTTCGTGCCAATAGAGAGTATATCGCACCGATTAACCCGGACTCACAAGACCGATAAGCGACCAGGAGAGGCGATCGCGACTCATGTGGTTAATGTAGTGCATGAGAAAACTCCTGTCATTGTTGTGCTTGAGCGCTGCGATCTACCCTAATAGCGCTAAAGCACAACAACGGAGGAAATATAAAGCACTTTTCTCTGCCATATCAGGTACATTAACGACTGTTTTTAACGATCGCGAGAACAGCGAAATACTCCACCCAATCTGTTGCTTGCTCTCCCTATCTCCCCATCCTGACAAGTGAATGATTTTCACGATTGTGCATCCATAGACCCTCAGAGCGCCCTAAATTTCATAGAGTCATCTCATTCTCCGTGTCCCTGTGTCCCCGTTTCTCCCTGTCTTCCTGACTCGAATCTTAAAATCATTCCCTTGAAAGATCTCCCCATCCCCCTATCACAAAGCAAAGCGCTGTAACTGACCGCTAGTAGGAGTGGATTTCCAACCCACTCCTATCGGGAATTAATAATAACTGCCGGTTTTGCGATGGTGAACGGCGGTTACCCCAGTTTTATCAAAGACTTGACCGCTCTCAACGGTGGCGTAAACCATCCAATGGTCGCCGCATTCCATGCGATCGCCAACCGTACATTCAAGATAAGCGAGAGCATCTTTGAGAATCTTAGCGCCATTTGATGCCGTTTCCGTTTCCAAGCCCACAAACCGGTCTTCTCCTGGGGCAAACTTGCGCGTAAATTGGCGAATTAAGGGACTATTTTCCGGCAAGATATTCAGCACAAAGCGATCGCCCGAATGGGTTAAAGACTCCATCGCCCGATCTTTGGCCACTGCAACCGTTAACCCTGGCGGATTAAATGTCGCTTGAGACACCCAACTGGCGAGCATTCCACTATGTAACTCTCCCCGATGAGCTGAAACCACGCATAGCGATCCGACCACCCGGCCGACTGCTTGAGCGGTGCGATCGCTACTTGATACATTCACCGATCGCTTGGGAGTGCGTCGTTTGAGATCTCTCTTCAACTGTTGAGCAAAATCAATCCCAGCTTCCTTACATTGCTGCAAAATAGCATCCGTAGGAGCAAACTTGACCCGGATCGGCTCAAAGCCAAACTTATATCCAGCATCCTGTAACTTGCTCTCTAAAATATCGATCGCCTCTCCACTCCAACCAAAGGAGCCAAATACACCCGCTAATTTCGTTTTCGCCGCAGTTGATAAGACAATTCCCAAAGCGGTTTGGACTTGGGTGGGGGGATGTCCCGCTAAAGTCGGAGAACCTAAAATAAAGCCGTCACACTTCTCTACCTGGGTCTGAATTTCAGCCGGATCGGCCAGTTCGCAATCGATTAACTCAACAGCGACACTCGATTTCGTAATTCCACGGGCGATCGCCTGAGCTAATGTTCCTGTATTTCCATAAGCCGATGCATAGATTAAGGCTACTGATAAATCCTGTCCGCTTTGCTTCTCACTCCAACTATGATAGAGCTGTGTTAACTCCTGTTTTCCATAGCGTACCAAGGGGCCATGGCCAGGAGCATAAAACCGAGTGGGTTTATCTTTGATCCGGCCTAGAGCCGTCAACACCTGTCGAGGTTGGGCGGCATGGATACAGTCATAATAATAGCGTCGGTCTTCACTATAAAGTTTCCAGCCTTCATCAAATACTTGATCTCCGCAGACATGAGCGCCGAAAAACTTATCGGTAAACAAGATTTGTGATACAGGGTCATAGGTGCAGATGCCATCAGGCCATCGTGGGGTAGGGGTAGGGATAAACTGAAGGTGATGACCTTGTCCTAGATCTAACTCTAGATCCGATCGGTTCACCAATTGCACCTTGACCTGTAATTCTTCGTCTTCCCACAGTTTATCCAGGGCTAACTTAGCTGCTTTTGAGCAAACTAAGGTGAGTTTAGGAGCAAGTTTGAGGAGTGCTTTCAAAGTTGATCCCCGATTAGGATTGAAATGCTGAACGATCGCATAATCAATGGAGGCTAGATCGAGCCGCTCTTGAAGGGCTTTGATATAGTTCTCAGTAAAGGATTCTCCAGGAGGATCGATCAGGGCTATCTTATCGCTTTGAATCAGAAATGAGTTTGCCGTCGTTCCTTTTTGTAGGGAATATTCGACTTCAAATTTTAAACGATCCCAAGTGCGCGATCGCAATAGGGTAGTTTGGCGATCGAGATAAACCACTTGGACATCACGGGGTTTGGTTAGGGAGGACATAAGCTCAAGGCGGAGTGCTTCGCGCTAGGGAATAGGGAATCGGGTTATGGTACATGGCTTTGGGGATGCAACATTGTATTTGACGGGCAGCGGATTCATGTCCGCGATAGGCCAAAACACTGTAACCGTAACTTGTACTAAAATACCATGCATAATGGGTGCAATTAGGGAATAGGCATTCTAGAAATCGAAAAAAACTGAAGCGCAAAGCGCTATAATGGTGGGCTGGCTGATAACGGATAGAGAGAGATGAAAGTGGGACAGAAAACTCGTGTGGGGGCGATCGGAGGTGGACAATTAGCCTGGATGATGGCTTTAGAAGCCCAAGCATTGGGGATTGAATTGATTGTACAAACCCCTAAATCGAGCGATCCAGCCGTCTCTAGAGCTTCGGAGGTTATTTTTGGGGCGATCGCCGATGCGGGGGCTACAGAGCAGTTAGCACAGCGCTGTGAGGCAATCACGTTTGAAAATGAGTTTATTGATTTAGACGCTCTCTTTCCTCTAGAAAAGTCAGGGGTCTGTTTTCGTCCTAGTTTGTCAGCTCTCCAACCCTTATTAGATAAGTACGATCAGCGCTCTTTTCTTCGAGATTTAGGGCTTCCGGTTCCCTCGTTTCAGAATTTAGATTGGCATCAGATTCCGGAAAATCTGCATTTTCCTTTGGTTTTGAAAACGAGAAGACAGGGCTATGATGGCCAGGGAACTTTGATTTTAAAAGATTGGGATCAGTTCCATCAAGCGGCAAAAACATTTGCTGATGTCTCCGTTTTATTAGAGGAATTTGTACCTTTTGAACGAGAATTAGCAGTGATGGCGGCTCGATTTTCCTCTGGGGAAGTTGTTGTGTATCCAGTGGTAGAAACGAAACAAATAAATCAGGTGTGCCACTGGGTGTTAGTGCCGGCTCAAGTCGAAGAAAAGGTGCGACAAAAAGTTGAAGAAATTGCCCATACATTGCTCAATAAATTAGATGTGATTGGAATTTTTGGTATTGAGTTTTTCTTGACAACAGAATACCAGGTATTAGTGAATGAAATTGCCCCTCGTACCCATAATTCGGGGCATTTTAGCTTAGATGCTTGCCAAACGTCCCAGTTTGCTCAACATTTGCGATCGGTGGCAGATTTACCCGTGGGCGATCCGAGTTTGAAATCTGCCGGAGCAGTGATGGTGAATTTATTGGGCTATGAAGATTCAGAGAGTGAATATATAGAAAAACGGGAGGCATTAGCCCAAATTCCGGGGAGTCATGTCCATTGGTATTGCAAACCTGAAGTGAGATCTGGACGCAAGTTAGGCCATGTTACCGTCTGTACCGATAGCACAGAACGGGAGGCGTTGGTGGCGATCGCCGAAAAAATTGAATCGATTTGGTATCCAGGATAAGAATCTCTAATCTCCCCTAGCCGCCCCCGGAAAATTGGCTTACAATAGCTCTCAAGATAGGCTGCGGCGTTGGTGACTGCCAATAACGTTTTATGATCTATGCTTGACTTAATAAGGGAACTGAACCGAGATCCTAGCAGCAGTAAACCGAGCCAGTACTCGGAAACGAATGCGGGGACTTCAGTACCCACCTGGTAACCCCAGGTCAAAAGCTGAGGCAAGACGGCGTTGCGGTCTATCTTATCAAGGTGGGGAAACAGCAAGAGGTAAAAGAAAAACTGGTTCTACCTTGCTCTCACCACAAGAGACTTAAGTAATGATAAAATCGGGAACGCGCTGCAAAGGAGCGCACTTGTATTTTTCTCTACGGCAACTCCTATGACCCAAACCTTTAGTGTTGAAATCAACCACCAAGGAACAACCTATACCATTGAAGTTCCTGAAGATCGCAAAATTCTAGAAGTGGCGAATGAATATTATGAAAAAGACAAAAATTCTGACAAGAAAGCAGAAGAAAAATGCCCCGAACTTCCCCAGTCTTGTTTAGCTGGAGTCTGCGAAACCTGCGCTGTATTACTGACGGAAGGAACAGTGCGCTATGGGGATGACAATGATGCGATGGGGTTGAGTCCTGAATTGCGCGAGAAAGGATATGCTCTGTTATGTTCTGCTTACCCTCAATCGGATATTAAACTGGTGACCGAAAAAGAGGATGAGGTGTATGACCTCCAGTTTGTAAAACAGTAAAGTTGCAACACAAAATTACCCATTACCAGCGCGAAGCGCCATAAAGATATGACGACTCACTTTATTACAGCCGAAATAGATTTACAAGCTACACCCAACCAACTGCATCAAGAAATTGAAGCCGAACTGGAAAAGCGGGGAGAACCTTTGCGTTGGGCAGTGACTGCCGTGGATGAAGAGCAGCAAAAGGCGACGGTAGAAGCGGTGGTGATCCAAGAGGCGTGAATCATCGTCCCTATACGGTTGTTTTAATTATCCCGACGGGCATTGGTGCAGCCATCGGGGGCTATGCAGGAGATGCCCTACCTGTAGCTAAAGCGATCGCCTCCATAAGCGATCGCCTGATTTCCCATCCCAATGTCCTGAATGGTGCATCCCTCTATTGGAATATTCCCAATGGTTTGTATGTGGAAGGCTATGCCCTAGATCGGTTTGCTGCCCAAGACTGGGGACTGCGCCCCGTAAACAGTAACCGCATTGGCTTACTGTTAGATCGGGCGATCGAGCCAGAGTTACGCACTCGTCATCTCCAAGTAGCCGATGCAGCACGGGCAACCTTGGGATTAAACATTACTGGATATATAATTACCGATCGCCCCTTAGAAGTCCAGTTAACCCAGGGAGAAAGTCAAGCCAGTTGGGGAACCCTGGGCAACCCCGATAGCTTGCTCCGAGCGGCTGAAAAACTTAAAGAGGAACAGGGAGCAGAAGCGATCGCCGCAGTCGCCAGATTTCCCGACGATACCGACAGCGAAGCTTTACAAAACTATCGCCAAGGACAAGGTATAGACCCCATTGCCGGCGTAGAAGCCATTATCTCCCATCTTGTGGTTCGCACCTTGGGCATTCCCTGCGCCCATTCTCCTGCCCTACAACCCTTACCTCTCAATCCCCAGATCTCCCCCCGTTCTGCGGCGGAAGAACTCGGATATACTTTTCTCCCTTGTGTTTTAGTCGGACTCAGTCGTGCCCCCCAACTGCTGACTCCCCTGACTCCCTATCATCCCCAACCGACCGATATTTGGGGAGATCGAGTGGATGCCGTCGTGGTTCCCGCAACGGCCTGTGGGGGGAGTGCTATCTTAAAGTTAAGTCAAACCTCGACTTGCATCATTGCCGTGAGTGAGAATACAACCGAGATGCGATCGCCTCCAGAACTACTCAAAATCCCAGTGGTGCGAGTAAACTCTTATTTAGAAGCCCTTGGAGTCTTAGTCGCCCATCGGTCTGGGGTAAGCCTAGAATCTCTTGGGCAGAACCTGTTGCCTTTATAGCAATTTGCTCTTCTATGGAGTACAGCCTAAAGGCTTAGACCCTAAGCAAGGCAAGCTTTTGCCTAGCGCGAAACGCTATATAGGGGAAGGGATAAGCGACCCCAAAATTGACCTTTCTTCACCTAAACGCCTGTGAGTGACCAACATAATCCAGACTTGGAACCCATGACTCGATCGCAAATCCTGATTGCCATGGGAGTGACTGCCGTTATTCTACTGATTATCGCTAAACTGTGGTTGGCGATCGGTTCGATCGTGCATCTTCGCGCTCAATGGGAACTGGGTAAACTGGCGATCGGTATCTTGCTTGGTCTAGGGATTACTGCTGCTAGTGCCCTAGTTTATAGTGTATGGCCAGCCTATCGCCAAAGTGCCGATGTTTACCTCGGTCTTGTTCTCAAACCCTTAACCTATCCCGATATTCTCTGGTTAGGCTTACTGCCGGGTTTAAGCGAAGAATTTCTCTTTCGAGGGGTGATGCTCCCTGCCCTAGGATTGAACTTTACTGGTTTGATCTTATCAAGCCTCTGTTTTGGTGTTTTACACTTGAGTGGTAGCAATCAATGGCCGTATGTCATTTGGGCGACCCTAGTCGGACTAGCCCTAGGATATAGTGCTTTAGCCACCGGTAACTTACTGGTTCCGATTTTAGCCCATATTCTCACGAATCTAGTCTCTAGTTTCACCTGGAAAATGGGCAATCCAACTTAAGCCGTTAATCTTCTACTCACTCCAGCTTTTTAAATTCAGCTAGGAGGTTCAGGTGAAACCACACCCATACAATCCCCATCAGATTAGGGTAGCTCTAACAGCCTTAGGTTTATGGAGTTGCCTACTTTTGTTTGGGTTAGTGTTTGCACCTTTACATGGTGTCAACAGCTTACAGCAGATTTATCCTTTAATTAGCATTCTACTACCTCTGATGCTCCTCTCCTACTGGGGAGGATTGAAAGTAGGGTTAGGGAGTGCTATATTAGCGAATCTAATTCTTATCTATAATTATTTTATCCCTGGCGATCGCCTTGTTTTCCCCCAGACCCCTTTAGAATTGGGTTTATCGGGGTTCCTAATGTTTAGTCTGGCTCTTTTCATCGGTCATACCCAAGATCAAAATAAATCCCTGATCAGCAAGCTCCAAAATACCCAAAATTCCTTAGACAAAAGTTTAGATAGACTCACCAGCTATAATATTCTGCTTCAAGAACTACTTCGAGAAAGCCATGTTTACTATCAATCTTTAGCTGATATTCTACCCCAAATTATCTATCGGGTCGATTGTGAAGGTAAATTAACTTTTGTCAATCAAGCCTTTTTAAAAACCCTGGGACATGAACAGACAGAGATTATTAATAAACGCTTAGATCAAATTTACCCTCCAGAGTTAGCCCAAAAATTCATGAGTGAAGATCGATGGGTTCAAGAAACAGGAAAGGGGTTAGATAGGATCGATTCTCAATGCTTTCCCTCTAGCGATCGCCCCCATTATTTTCATGTCATTAAAACGCCCATACATAATGCCCATGGGGCTATTGTTGGCACTCAATCTGTGAGTTTAGATATTACTGAGCGTCACAGCATTTTAGAAGCCTTGCAAAAAAGTCAAAAACGCTATGAATTGGCAACCCAAGCAGGCAAAGTTGGCATTTGGGAATGGGATTTTATCGAAAACACTTTCAAATTAGATGCTAGTTTGCAACAATTATTAGGATATCATACTGAAGATAAACAGCCAGATTTTAAAGATTGGTCAAAACGAATTTATAGCGAAGACAAAAGAAGCTTAGTCCAACAAATCCATCGAGTCATCAATGGGGAAATGAAACACTATGAAATCACGAAAAGACTCATTCATAAAAATGGCACTATTCGTTGGTTTTTGTTGCGCGGTAGTGTACAAAGAAACGAGCAAAACCAAGCTGTTCAGTTAATGGGCACAGGGACTGATATTACCGAATTTAAAGCAACTGAAGAAGCTCTAATCAAAGCGGAGAAGAAATATCATAGTATTTTTGAAAATGCCATTGAAGGTATTTTTCAATCTACGTTGGATGGGGCATTTATTAACGTTAATCCTGCATTTGCCAAGATTTTAGGGTATGCTTCACCTGAAAATCTCATACAAATTATTGAGAGTATTCAAGAACAAGTTTATGTGGATTCACAACAGCGCGATCGCTTGATTACTCTGATTGAGGAAAAGGGAGAAGTATTAGGGTTTGAATCTCAAGTTTATCGTGTTGACGGGAGCCAAATCTGGATTTCGGAAAATTGTCATGCCGTGCGAAGTAACAAAGGTCATTTACTATACTTTGAAGGGACAATTGAAGATATTACAGAGCGCAAGAAAGCCCAAGAGATTCTAGAATATCATGCGTTTCATGACCCATTAACCGGACTGTGTAATCGTTCAGCATTGGTGGGTAAAATTGAAGAGTGTTTAACTCAAGTTCTGGGAAAAACAGGACATTTTTTTACGGTTTTAATGATCGATCTCAATCGCTTTAAGATCATTAATGATAGTTTAGGTCACTTTGTGGGAGATCAACTCTTAATTAGTGTGGCGAGACGATTAGAAACCTATGTGGCTAATTGTGGAATTGTATCTCGATTGAATGGAGATGATTTTGCGGTTCTGATTCCAGAAATCCAGAATTATGAGGAAATTATGGAATTAGCAAATTGCATGGAAGAAGCACTTGCCCATGAGCCGTTTTGGGTGCAAGGTCATGAAGTATTTCTCAGTGCTAGTATAGGCATTGTTTTATCCCATCATGCGTCTACCGGATTGGTGTATGAGGATGCCGAACGTTTACTCAAAGATGCAGATACGGCGATTCATCATGCCAAACGCAAGGGTAAAAATCATCATCAATTGTTTGATAGTACCATGCGATCGGTCGATGAATGTCAGTTTCAGCTAGAAATGGATTTGCGTCGGGCGATCGAACGACAGGAGTTTTGCTTGTACTATCAACCGATTATTTCTTTACATACCGGAACAATCAGTGGATTTGAATCGTTAATTCGGTGGAAAACCCAGGACAATCAAGTGATTAGTCCCGGTCGGTTTATTCCTTTAGCGGAAGTAACGGGTTTGATTGTGACCATAGGAGAATGGGTGATTGATGAGGCCTGTAGACAAATTAAGCAGTGGGAAATCGATGGATTGTTATTCGATCCCTTCTATGTGAATGTGAATGTGGCGGGTCGCCAGTTTTCTCAAGCGGGCTTGGTTGATATTATTATGCAATCTTTGCAACGTCATCAATTGCCCCCGAATTCTTTCCAAGTGGAAATTACGGAAGGGTTAATGATGGAAAATTTGGACTCTGTGGTGAAGCAATTATGCCAACTGCAAGAGTTAGGAGTCAATCTTTGTATTGATGATTTTGGGACGGGACATTCGAGCTTAAGTCGCCTGCAGTTGTTTCCTATTGATACCCTGAAAATCGATCAGTCGTTTATTCCTTTACGTTCTGAGGTGGAAAAAGATTGGGAGTTGGTGAAATCGATTGTGAATTTGGGCCATAGTTTGTCGATGCATGTGGTGGCGGAGGGGGTAGAAACGGTGGAACAGCAGCAGAAGTTGACGGAATTGGGGTGTGATTATGGACAAGGGTATCTGTTTGCGAAACCCTTGAGCCAGGAGGCGGTGAGAGAGTTGTTACGGCAAAGTCCCGTTTTCTAAGGTTTCAGAAATCTTCTGACTTGTTCTAAGATGCGTTCGGAAGCGTGACCATCTCCAAAGGGGTTAATCGCGGTTGCCATGCGCTGATAGAGGTTGGGTTGAGAGAGGAGTTCAGAGGCAGCATTCAAGATAGAGTGAGACTCTGTACCGACTAAGCGGGCAGTGCCAGCGGCGATCGCCTCTGGACGTTCTGTCGTCTCCCGCAGTACTAATACCGGTTTGCCTAACGAGGGCGCTTCTTCCTGAAGTCCTCCAGAGTCGGTTAGCACAAAATGACAGGCGGCGATCGCCCCCACTAACTGGGCATAATCTAAGGGTTCCGTTAAAAAGATGCGATCGTGGTTGCCGAGTATTCGCTGTAAGGGTTCGCGCACTGTGGGATTGCGGTGTAAGGGCAAAACCAGGGCGGTATCTGGGAATTTGGCTAAGATTTGTAGGAATCCTTCGGCGATCGCCTCTAACGGACTGCCCCAATTTTCCCGCCGATGCACCGTCGCCAATAACACCCGATATTTAGACCAGTCTAACCCCCCAATCTCACACCCACTCTGAGATTCAGCCACCTTCAAGAGCGCATCAATGACCGTATTTCCCGTCTGATGAATCTCTCCCACCACCCCAGAGCGCTGTAAATTCTCCACCGCCAACTCCGTAGGGGCAAAATGTAAATGGGCTAACTGGGAAATCAAGCGCCGATTCGCCTCCTCTGGATAGGGATTCCAAAGTTGATCCGTGCGTAATCCAGCCTCCACATGGGCAACCGGAATTTTCTGGTAAAATGCCGCTAAGGTCGCTGAAAATGCCGTGGTCGTATCTCCCTGTACAATGACCAAATCTAATCCCAACTCCACAAACAGAGCTTCTAAACCCTGCAAACTGCGACAAGTAATATCCGTAAGCGTCTGTTTCGGCTGCATAATCTGCAAATTATGGTCAGCCGTTAGCCCAAATAACTCCATTACTTGGGCGACCATCTCTTGATGTTGACCCGTTAAAATAACTTCAGTCTCAAACTCTGGAGCTGCTCTAAACTGAGCGATCGCAGGCGCTAACTTAATCGCCTCTGGGCGAGTGCCCACAATAATCCCAATTCGCCAAACTTTAGACATACTTTATACAAATAAAACAGAAAAAAAGGAGTACAATGGAAAATTAACTGGTTTCCCTTGGATGCCATCTTACACCTTAACCTTTTGATGCATCGATCGCCGATGCCCGAAGTTTTATAAGACACATGCCCAACCCCCCGTGAATTCATTCCGAGGATGAAGGCTAAAGTGTAGGTTAAAACCTGCACTTACTGATGTATTGTACAGGACTTAGCTATGACCCAATCCCCCCAGAAAAAACCGCCCTCTCCTCCTCCTCGTCCCCCGGCTCCTCCCCCGCGTGCAGCCACTAGTGCAGATGGAGCTACCCAACAAATGCCTGCCAGAACCATGCCCATGAATCCCCAGGCAGCGAAGGCAGCCAAGGCTAAGGCAGCTCCCCCTCCAGGAGCAGCGCCCAAAGCCGCCAAGCGGTCAGCGGCTAAAGCAGGGCCGAGTCCGGGTAATCCCACCCTCCAAGAAATTGTTAAACGAGCCGACGAAGATGGGGTCTCTGATATCCACGTAGGGGTTAATGAAATTCCTCGCTTTCGGAAACGGGGTGATATTACCAGTCTGGAATATCCCAGAACTGACCTGAATACCTTCATGAGCTGGTTGCGAGAATGTATGACGGATGAAGAAATTCGTCAATTCCAAGACCACCTCGATTTTGACGGTGCATTTGATTTTGGCTTTGTGCGAATTCGGATTAATGTCTTTGATTCGTTGGCCGGACCAGCTATGGTGCTGCGCTTGATTCCATCGAATATTTTGACGATGGAACAGTTGAAATCTCCAGAAGTGTTCAAGGATATCTGTCACTATCACAAGGGGCTGATTCTGGTGACGGGGCCCACGGGTTCCGGGAAATCGACCACCATGGCGGCGATGATTGACTATATCAATCGGAACATGGCCCACCATATTATTACGATTGAAGACCCGGTGGAGTTTGTCCATGTGAGTCAGAAATCCTTGGTAAAACACCGGGAAGTCGGCCGTCATACCCGCGAATTTAAGAATGCCCTGAAAGCGGCTCTGCGGGAAGATCCGGATTTGATGCTAGTGGGGGAAATTCGGGATAAGGAAACGATGGGAATTGCCCTCAAAGCTGCCTCTACCGGTCACTTGGTCATGGGAACTCTGCACACCAATAGTGCGGTAAAAACCATTGAGCGGATCATGGGGATGTTTCCCCCGGCAGAACAGCCCGCCCTGCGAGTGTCTTTGGCGGAATCTTTGGTCTGTATTGTTGCTCAAGGTTTGTGTAAAACAACGGATGGGAAGCGGGCGGCATTCCATGACATTATGATTGCTACGGATGCGGTGAAAGAGTATGTAATCAAAAATGACTTAGAGGCCATTACCCAAATTATGCTTCGGTCAGAGTTTGAAGGGATGACGACGATGAATAAGGCTCTGTATAATCTCTATCAAGAGGGTCGGATCACGGAAGAAACGGCCCTAGAGAAATCGCCAACGCCAAATGAAATGGCCCAATTCCTCCGAGGTCGGATTTAATTTAGACTAAGGGAATGATGGGTTCTGAGTCATTCAAGGCGATCGCCCTATTCACTCCTGGGGGGGACATTGTTTACTGCATCGATCCGAGTAAACGGAATCGATGGCATATCGATCTGTGTGCTAAATTGCAGACGCTTTTGGATCTGAGTGCTGCCCCCCATTTTTTGGTTCCCTGTTATACGGCAACCCTAGATCGATGGATCGATCCCCACACTCAGCAAACCCATTGTGTGGCTGAAGCTTATCCCCTGGTGTTTGATTATGCACCGCTGTTAAATGCGCTCTTTGGCTTAGAGGTCGAGTGGAAACGGGTATCTTGTGATACTGAGATGTGCGATCCGATCGCGATCGCCTCCTATTACGAACAATTTCCCCAACTCTGGGAAGATCATGATTGGGTGGTGCGAGTCCAACATCGCTCTGTAGAAGAGAGGCAACCGGACTTATCCCTAGAAGAATTCAACCCCCACGGCTATATTTTTCGCTTATTTGTCTCTGGAAATCACAACACAACAGAGCGACTGTTACACAAAGTTCACTTGTTTTTAGAACAAAGTCTTTCTCAACCCTACACCCTGAAGGTGATTGATATTCTCAAACATCCCGATCTCGCCGAACAGGATCAGGTCTTAGCTACCCCCACCCTACTCCGGGTTTGGCCTCAACCCATGCGTCGCGTGGTCGGAGAAATTGAATATCAGGAACAACTATTTCGCCTGATTCATTAGGGAATGGGGAGAGCTAGATATAATAGGCGTGAGTTTCTGAGGTTGAGCTATGACAGAGGAAACGCGGGAAGAAGAACAAGAAGAACAGCGATCGGAATCAGTAAAAATTGATAACGCATCCGCTCGCCAATGGATTCGCGGACCGTTGTTGACCTTTGTGCGCTGGATGCCATTAGGAGCCACTGGTGGCCCATTTATTGCCTTCCTCTTACAAGAAGAGTGGTTGATGGCAGTGCTACTATTACCGGTGAATGCGGTTAGTGTCGCTTGGGGTGCTTATTCTGAGAGCTTTTTGATAGGTTTAGCTGAGATCTATGAGGGGAGAGGCAAGGAAGATGCGAAAGGTTTAATTAACTGGATAGACCGGACAAATAAAAGGATTGAAGAAGCGATTCAATGGCAGTTGGCGGGAGTCGATGAGAAATACTTAACGCTGCAAGGCAATACCTGCCGAGACTTTAAGATGGAAGGGTTTAAGCCTGGCTTAAGTATCTTTACTCCCTTACTCAATGAAGTCTTTGTTCCCTTGGGTTTAAGCAATGCCTTTATTCGCAACTTTGAAGGGTACTCTTTGCCCCTCTTTGCAGGAATGAAGTGGAATCGGAAAAAGCTCGAAAAATTACAAGAAAAAGGCTTACAGATTTGGGAGATTTTAAGACAAGCGGAGAGAATTGAAGCCTATCGCCGGTTAGCGATTATTTCCTGGGGTGGATATGGGAAAACGACGCTGTTGCGCCACATCACCTATATTTATACTGAAAAGAAAGAAGGAAAATATAGAGCGCCGAAACTATTGCCGGTTTTATTATTGCTGCGTCATTGGCAATCTGTAATTGTGAATGAAAGTCAGTTAACGCTACCCCAACTCATTGAAGAGTATCATATTCCTCAGCTACCTGGATATGACAACTTAAATCTCCCCCCCAATTGGGCTAGGAACCATCTGCGAGACGGTAAACTGTTGGTGATGATTGATGGGTTTGATGAGGTCAAAGAAGACTGGCGGAGTAAGGTTAGTGAGTGGATTGGCAAAGAAATGAATCAGTATCCGCAGGCTTATTTTATTCTCACCTCCCGTCCGTCAGGGTATACGTCGTTTTCTTCGGAGTATAAACTGAAGGCTGAGTTATTTATTCAGCCGTTTAATCGCCATCAGCAAGAGAGATTTATTCAGAATTGGTATGGATGCCAAGAGAGATATGCGAGAGGGGGAAGGAATACTCCAGAGGTGAAAGCGGAAGCAACAACAAATGCCAATAATTTATTACAGCAGTTAGAGCAGCGTCCGGAACTGGATGACTTGGCGAAAATTCCCCTGTTGTTAAATTTAATTGTGAATGTTCATCGGTCTTATCCCGGTGAAAAATTACCTAAGCGGCGCAGTGAATTATATCGAGAAGTGATCAGTTTGCAGTTGGGTAATCGTCCTTTAGCGAGGAATATAGACTTGCTGTTACCGGCGGATGAAGCGCAGAAAAATTTACAGGGATTAGCATTGTATATGGTACTAAAAAATAAGCCAGAAATTGATTATCATTTGTTATACTATTGTATCAATGCTCTAGTGACCAGGATTGATGCTTCAGTAGATACGAATGCTTTTATTCAACAACTGGTTGATGTGAGCGAACTACTGGTGAAACGCGATAATGGTTATCAGTTTGCTCATTTAAGTTTTCAAGGATATTTAGCTGCAAGCGAAATTATTCGCATTCATAAAGAGGTGTTATTAATCAAAAATTGGCAAAAGTCTTGGTGGCGAGAAACGATATTGTTGTATGCGGCACAAGTGAATCCCAATCCGTTTTTGAAAGCGTTAATTAATGTGGGTACGTCAGAGTCTGTTGCTTTGGCTTATGATTGCATTCAAGAAACGCCTCGCAAAGTCTCTCCAGAGATAGAAAATGAGTTACAAGAACTAGAAGCGAGTGTTAGTAATTTATTGTTTCGAGATTTGCAACGTTATCTGAGCAATAGAGAATGGCGAAACGCAGACGAGGAAACAACCCGTTTAATGCTGCAGTTAGGCGATGATGAAAATAAAGGGTATTTGGATGTCGGTGATTTGCGCAAGTTTCCCCGCGATGAGTTACGAGCAATAGATGAGCTGTGGGTAAGATATAGTGATGGCAAATTTGGCTTTTCGGTACAAAAGCAAATTTGGCTTGACTTGGGAGGGAAATTAGACGATTATAATTACGATACGTTTGGAAAACTCGGCGATCGCGTCGGTTGGAGAAAAGAAGAGGAAGGATGGTTGAAATATCCCGAAGATTACACTTTTAATACAAACGCACTACACGGACATTTGCCTGGCGTGAGTTGGAGTGTAGGGAGTCGGGGTGTTAGGATCGTGGGTGTTATTTCATTTCTCTTCTCTAGACTCTAGCACATAAGGGAGTTACAGAATTATAAAGATTTATTATCAATCAATTGAATACGCTAGTTTCACGCTTTCAGCATTTCATTACCTGCTATATCAATGAACAATGAACAATTAACAATGGTTCTGAATATCAAGTCTGAATCATCAATTACGATATGTCATTGCGAATGAAGCGCCAGCGCAATGAAGCAATCGCAAAATTCCCGAATCTTGGCGATTTCTTCCCTGCGATCGCAATGACAACTCAAATCTATCAATCAACAATATACCTCATAGCAGCGCGAAGTGCTGTATCCTGCCCACCTTACGATAATTTGCTTGTCACTATTACCCATTACCAGCTAGATTAGCGTTTCCAGGCTAAAGTTAAGCCATCGCCAATGGGGACTAAACTTAACTCAATTCGCTCATCTTTTTTGAGCGTTTGATTAAACGCTCGAAGGGCTTTGGTGCGGGGATCGTCTACTTGCGGATCGGCGACTTTTCCTGCCCATAACACATTATCAATGGCAATTATTCCTCCGGGACGCACCAAGGTTAAGGCTTTTTCGTAATAATTAATATAATTGCGTTTATCGGCATCAATAAAGGCAAAATCAAATGTATTGTTTTCTCCGTTCGCTATCAGTTGATCCAGGGTGTCTAGAGCGGGAGCAAGGCGTAAGTCGATGCGATCGCTAACTCCTGCCTTTTGCCAATAGCGACGTGCTATATTCGTTACCTCTGCATCCACATCACAAGCCACGATCTGACCTTCTGGAGGGAGTGCTAAGGCCACAACTAGGCTACTATATCCTGTAAACACCCCAATCTCTAAGGTTTTTTTTGCCCCCATTAACCGCACTAGAAACGCCATAAACTGACCTTGTTCCGGGGCAATTTGCATTCCTCCCCCAGGATTTGCAGCCGTTTCTGCTCGCAGTTCGGCTAAAATCTCCGGTTCTCTCAGGGAAACTTTTTGTAGATAATCATACAGCTCAGGGGTTAGATTTAACGATTTTAGGGACATACCAAAATCATCACTTTAAGAACTTTAGACTTTAGACTGGCTCTCCAGCAACTCTAGAATACCACGCTCATCAAACTCAGCCGTTAACTCTAGGAGGCGATCGCTAAACGCTTCATATTCGCTTTTCTTCTCTTTTAGCCGATAAGCCGTTTCCTCAATCGCGTCAATATCTCCAATTTTCAGCGCTCTATAGAGGGGTTGTAAATACTCTGGCTTCGGCACAATCATCGGCGATGGATCGGAGGGAAGCAATGAGGGCTTCTGTTCATAAATCCATTGTAAGTGGAGATAGCGCTTCAAAGCAGTAAACAACTTTTCCATATCCAACGGCTTATCTAGAAATTCATTACATCCAGCGGCGATCGCCAAATTCTGATCTCCTAAAGACACAGTTGCACTCACCGCCAATACCGGCAGATCTTGTGAATAGGATTCACGAATCCCTTTAGCAAATTCATAGCCATCCATCTCTGGCATTATAATATCCGTCATCACTAAATCAGGAGCTACTTTCACCAATTTTTCTAATCCTTCTCGTCCATTTTTAGCCTCTGATATCACAAACCCCAAGGGAGTTAAAATTTCATAAACAACGGTTCGATTCAGGGTTTGATCGTCAACCACCAGAATCTTTTTCGGTTCCCCTTGATAACCGATAATTTTACCTTGTTCTAAAATCGCAGCACGGCTTACCCATTCATCAGAAACCTCTAGCTCTACTTCAAAAACAAACTTACTCCCCCGCCCAAATTCACTTTCTACTTCAAGGTTACTTCCCATCATCGTCACAATTTGCCGACAAATAGTTAACCCCAAACCTGTTCCCTCTGACTTCCTAGACTGCGAACCCACCTGTTCAAACGGCAAAAAAATCTGCCCCAATTGTTCAGGAGTCATCCCGATCCCTGTATCTTCAATCACAAAGCAAATTCTAACTCGATGAGAATCCAGATCGCGATCGCACACATCCACCTTAAATGTCACCGCACCTCCATCGGTAAATTTAATCGCATTGCCTAATAAATTCAATAACACTTGTCGTAGACGCTTTTCATCTGCTTTTACCCCGACTGGCAAGCAATCATCGATCAATATTTTCAGATCAAGCCCTTTACTGGTTGCTTTTACTTTTGCCATTTCTGCTACAGCTATCAAAAAAGATGGAAAATGAAAATCGCTGTTCACCAAATTCATTTTCCTAGCTTCAATTTTAGCCAGGTCTAAAATATCATTAATTAAAGTCAATAAGTGAGATCCTGCTTGGTGAATAATCGTCACTCCCTTACGATAGTCATTGAGATCCTGAGCGCGATCCATAATTTGGGCATAACCGAGAATACCATTCAAAGGGGTACGCAACTCATGGCTCATATTAGCTAAAAATTCACTTTTAGCTTGGTTTGCACTATCGGCTACTTTTTTCGCTTCCGCCAATTCTGCTGTTCGCTCTTGTACTCGTTGTTCCAAATCTGTAAAATAGGCTTTCAGTTGACTTGTCATGCGATTAAACGCATCTGCTAAGGTTTTCAGTTCTGTAATATTACCCTTTTTAACCTGTTGATTTAAATCTCCATGAGACATTAATTCTGAAGATTGAACAAGAGCTAAAATAGGTTGGCTAATCCAACGAGATGTATAAATTCCCAGGGTGATAGCAATTCCTAATGCAGCTAAACAAAGCCATGTCGTTCTCACTGTATTGGCATCAATTTCCGCCATAAAATCTGATTCAGGAATCACCACCAGAATCAACCAATCTAATCCCTGTTCATTTCCTAAGGGAGTAACTTGTAAAAAATACTTTTCTCGATCGATCCAAAACTCCAATTGTTGGGTTCGATCGATTTGACTCAGTTGTAAAAACTTTGCTTCTAAAAATTGGCTGGCTTCGCGAATGGATGCCCTTGAGCTTTCGCTGGCTTCTAATCGCTTCAGTTCTTGGGTTATCTCATCTTTAAGATAAGGAGATTCCTGGGTTGAAGATCCAATCACATAGCCAGATCTTTCCATAATCACAATTTGACCGGATTGCCCTACTTTAATCGAGGCTAAAAACTGGTTAATTACATCTAAGGGAATATCCACACCAGCGACACCGATGAATTGATCCTCTGGATCAAAAATAGGTTGAGCAGCCGTAACGCCTAAAATATTATCAGCGTAGGTATAGACCTCACTCCAGACTTGGCTATTTTCTTTAACTGCTTTTTGATACCAAGGTCGTGTCGTGGCATCAAAAAAATTGTAGGTGGTCAGTACATCAGTGAAGTTACCTTGAGAATCGGCTGGATAACTGATCAATTCTCCAGGTTCCAGATTTTCCGTAAATTCCCAAACAAAAGCATCGTTGATCTCATATCGACCAGCACCTGCAAATCCTCCAACTTTATTTCCTACATAAATGTAAAGGGGATAATTTTGACCAAAGGCATAGCTTTGATTTAAAAATTGGCGATTTAACGCTTCAATATTATTCAAATCTAGCCATCCTTGTTGAATGGCATGAGCATTGGCTGCATTAATTTGATGGGGAATGGCTAAATAGTTGTCGAGATAGCTCTGAACGCGCCCAGTGATTTCAGTTCGCAGTTGAGAGGCGACATTATTCACTGCTTTTTTTCCATTTTTTAAAGAAAAATAACCGGTTAGTCCAACTGCGGCAAAAATCTGTATCAGAAAAGGAATAACCAGAACCAGACGAAGAGGAAGCGATGGTGAGGCTTTAGAATCGCTCATGAGTTGGTCTCCAGTTTTTAGTAATAACTTAATTATAGATATTTACTCAAGTATACTAACCTTATGGGGGCGATTGTAAATGTTATCTAGATTACGACTCAACTCGGTTAGATTTTTCGTTATTAAAGTTCAATTAGGAGAGTTGCATTCTATCAACTCTCCTAGATTCTGATTAGCGATCGCGGCTAATCAGTAGCAACTGTGCTAGTTGCAACACTGCATATAATGCGGTGGCCACATAAGTCCAAGCAGCCGCTTGTAGAACCGCCTTAGCGCCTCGATTTTCTTCTCCTTGCAGAATCCCTAGATTATCAATTAACTTCAGGGCGCGACTAGAGGCATCAAATTCTACCGGCAGAGTAACCACATGGAAGGCGATCGCGCCCACAAATAATCCGATTCCTAAATTAATCACTAAGCTAGAAATTGTACCTAAACCGCCCAAAAATAACCCTAAAATCACGAGCATCGGGCCAAACTGAGAGCCTAAATTAGCCACGGGCACTAAATTTGCCCTTAGATTCATAAAACTATAACCCTTCTTATCTTGCAATACATGACCACATTCATGGGCTGCCACCGCAGCAGCAGCTAAAGAAGAAGAATTATAGATCCCTTGAGAAAGGCGTACCGCTTTCGCATTCGGGTCATAATGGTCGGTTAATTCTCCAGCAACCGGTTCAATACTAATATCTGTAATTCCCATTTGATAGAGAATGGTTTGAGCCACTTCTGCACCCGTCATTCCCATACTAGAGGGAATTTGGGCATAACGCTGATAGGTGCTACGGATTTGGTTTTGCGCCCAGAACATTAAGAGTATTCCTGGGATCAGGATTAGATAGGAGCTATAGTAAGACATACAAGAATCAATCTCCAAAACGCTCAAAGTGATAGCGCGACGCGCCAGTAAGGGTTTGAGTGCCTTAATCTCAGAATTGCTATTGAATCTAGTATAGTCTTGAACGTTTGAAAACCGCATTGTAAGGGAGATACGGTTTTCTCGAATGTGAACCGAATCACCGATTAAAAGCCGGATGCTCAGGGAGAGATCTAGTGAGAAACCGCCCCTCTAGCTGTTATTGAAAACAACAAAACTGCCGTAGTCTAGCGGATTCTACTACTGACATGAGAATATCTGTAGCTACCGGTTTGACCAAATATCCATCTACCCCTAAATGGGATTCTTGATATAACCAACTGGGAGCATGACAATCCGTTAGGGCAACAATAGTCACACCACATTTTTGGGCTTGCTTTCGTAATTGATTCACAAAATCAGCCGACCATTGATGGCAATTTCCTGATAGAATCACTAAGGACGGAAGGGTTTGACTCGATAGAGTCACGGCTTGTTCGGGTGATTTGGCGATCGCGACTCGACAAGGGACATGATTGAGCAACGATTGCAAGAGGTTGAAATCGTCTAACTCTTGCCCTAAGACTAAAACATTATTTTTTAAAGTTTCCATATTCCCGTTAAATCTCATGACTGGTGGCTCAAGAGCGACTAACGGTTCCGGTTCTCTTGAGATGGATATGCAATTGATCCTCTGACCCTATCATTTCAGAAGATCTCGATCGATCCCCCATAATTTCCAGTTTTTTTCGGTTTTACCCCACAAAAATTCAATCATAAACATTTACAAGATGCTTACAAGAGAAAAACTTCCGACTATTCTAAGTTTTATAAAGAATTACATCGAAACTTGAAACGGTTTAATAGACTCTATCAAGGCGATAGGGCACAATACTTGACCCATTCTCCATTCCCAGTACGTAGCACTATAGGCGTTTTGCCAATCTCAATTTTGCCGATCGCGCACGGGGATTGTTTTGGATTTCTTCTGCGTGAGGAATTATCGGTTTTTTGGTCAAAACGGTAAGTTCTGCGGAGTCCTTAAAGTAATGTTTAACGCATCGGTCTTCTAGGGAATGAAAACTAATCATCCCAATGATTCCCCTAGGTTTTAGCCAGTGTGAAGCGAGATCTAGAAATTGGGGCAAAACAGTTAGCTCTTGATTCACTGCAATCCGTAGGGCTTGAAACACTCGTGTAGCGGGATGAATCCGCCCATGACGGGCGCGAGGAGGATAACAGGAAGCGATCGCCTGTGCCAACTCAGTCGTCGTGTTAAAGGGACGTTTAGCCACAATAGAGCGAGCAATACGCCGGGACAAGCGCTCCTCACCATATTGATAAAAGATATCTGCCAATTCCTTCTCATCCCCATGATTAATCAAATCCGCAGCCGTCAGGGATTGCTGTTGATTCATCCGCATATCCAAGGGGGCACTATGGCGAAAACTAAACCCCCGTTCCGGGATATCAAATTGGGCAGAACTGACCCCTAAATCGGCAATAATACCATCAAATTGTTCAGCATTACCTGGATAATCAACAAAATTGCCCTGCCAAAATGTGAGCCGATCGCCATACTCAGATAAAGCCAGTTTAGCCGCCTCTAGTGCCTGCGTATCTTGGTCAATAGCAGTTACCCAGATATCCCGACATTCGGCAAACAGCAGCAAGCTATGCCCTCCCCCTCCCACCGTCGCGTCCAGATACTTGCCCCCTGGACGCACGTCTAGACCTTCAATTAACTCCGATCCTAAAACAGGAATATGTACAAACTCATTACCCATTCCCTATTCCCTAATCTAAAACTCTCCAGCGCCCCAACCTTCAACTTCTTGAGCCGCACGAATCAGAAAAGCCGATAAATCTTCCAGTTCTTCAGAAGACATCCACTCTGGACTCACTTCACGACAGGCATATTTTTGATAGTCCCCTTTTTGTTTTAAGGGAGCGCGTAGATAACCCACCATATTATTGATGTTATCCAAGGGAGGAGTAGAATTGTGCAGAGACTCTAAAGACAAGGACTCATAGTCACTCAGCAGGGTAGTGCCCCCTAAATGACAATTTTCACAATTTTTGTTAAACAGAGTTTTCCCTTCCGATAACTGATCTGGGGTCACCGTTTGCGTATTACCTGCCGTATCTAAGGGAATTTCTACCGGATCGAAGGCTTTTAGGAAACGGATGACATAGCGATCTGAAGCCAAAGCTGAAGGGGTGGCTAGAGTCCAGAGTAAACCGATGGTTAAGGCGATCGCCACCACTGGACGCAGCCAACACCTCCATTGTCGCCCACTCTCAGCCAAAAAAACGTTTAAACCCAATTTGAATCGAGGGAAATTAATCATGAACTTTAGATAAATCAACATTAAGAGCAGCAGTGCTCAAGACTGCTGCTATTGAACTGGAAAAAGTGCCACTCCTACCCCCAGGAGTCGGAGCGCCTCTTTTGAGAATTAACGAGTATTTTTACCCGCTCCCCACTGATTCGGACGCACATTCATTTCCACCAGAATATAAGAGCCGATCGCTTTTAAATCGTCATCACTCAGGTTTCTCATTTCTGGGAAAATATCCGCACTCCGAGTACTCGGATGGAGTTCATAAATTTCAATCTCTCCATCATAGGTGGTGGGATTCTGCATATAGTCAACTAAAGCCGCTAGATTATCACGGGGGGGTTCTGCTCCAGCCATAGCCTCAACACCCAATCCCACATTCGGGTTGGTTTTGGTCATCCCTGTTCCATGACACTGGGAACAGGTATCCACAAACAGTCTCTTCCCTAACACATACTCATCTTGAGTAATTGTTGTGGTCTCGCCTGCTTGATTAACGGGAATAGTGCGGTTCTTTTCCGAAATATTGGCAGCCGTCGCACTCCCGACAACAACGTTCAGGGCCAGAAATACAGTGGCTAATATCAGCACAATGTATCGTTTCAGCATGGTTCTCCCTCAAAGACTATGACATTTTGTTATTGGAATTTTCAACACTTTGGCCTACCCAAGACCCATGAGGAGTTAAAATACCTACTGGACTTGGGATTGTTACCCTCTATGTCGATCTTCATTTTGACATCCTCACCGCCCTGGAAGGACGGTGATTCCCAAACCTCACGATTTGGGTTCCTGCTTCTGTCCCTTGCGGGTTTTTCGCAACAGCGTTCTAGGGCACAATGCCTTTCGAGTCTGACATTCGCTCCACAGGCTGAAACGGTGTGTCCCACCGCCAAAAGCACAATATGAATATCATGCCACTGCGGGGTCTTTAGACCAACTCTCCGGTCAGATTTTCACCAACCTTAAACGAAAATAGGTTGACGCATAGTCTAGATATTTTGTCAATAGGTAGGGAGTAGGCAGTAGGGGCGAAAAATAGGCAAGCCCCTACTCAGGGTTTGAGCCTTTGATCGCGCGGTTTTTCCGATTCCCGATTCCCGACTGCCGACTCTCCACTGTCTTATACACTGGAACAAACTGAGTGTGGGATTAGAACAAAGATGAGTAATGGGTTTGTGGCATCTGATTATCCGAATCTGTCAGTGCTAGAAAAGGCGAATTTAAGTCATGCCGTGAATTATAGTCACTTAGGATCGATCGCCCAAATTTGGCCGATCGCCGCCCAAAAGTTTGGCGATATTGTCGCGCTCGAAGATATCCATAGCCAACAGAAGGTCAGCCTAACCTATAGCCAGATGTACGAGCAAATGCAACAGGTGGCGATCGCTCTGCAACAAATAGGTGTTAATCCTGGCGATCGCATTGCCCTGTTTGCCGATAATAGCCCCCGATGGTTTGTCGTTGACCAAGGGATTATGATGGCTGGAGCCGCCAATACGGTGCGAAGTTCCCAAGCAGATATCGACGAATTGCTCTATATCCTCCAAGATAGCGGCAGCAGCTTTCTGATTGTGGAAAATCTCAAAACCCTGGATAAACTGGCTCCTCGCTTAAACTCGATTACTCTACAAGCGATTATCCTCCTCAGTGATGAAGACCCACCCATTTCTTCTGGTGAGGCTCCTCTATATCTTAATTTTGGGCAATTATGCGACCGTGCCCAGGGAGAATCCTATCAACCAGTAGAACACAACCCCAAGCAGTTAGCGACGCTCATTTATACGTCTGGAACTACGGGAAAACCCAAGGGTGCGATGCTCTCCCATCGTAATTTGCTCTATCAAGTCAGTACTTTGGCAGTCGTGGTGGCTCCCGATCCGGGCGATCGCATTTTAAGCATTCTTCCCTCTTGGCATGTGTACGAGCGCACGATCGAGTACTATCTGCTCTCCCAAGGTTGTTCCCAGCGATACACCAATATCCGCAACTTCAAACAAGACCTAAAAAACTATAAACCCCATTACATGGTGGGTGTGCCTCGGTTGTGGGAATCTATTTATGAAGGTATTCAGAAAGAATTTCGGGAACAGCCCCAAAGTCGGCAAAAATTAATCCAAACCTTTCTCGGATTTTCGGAAGACTATGTTTCGGCCAAACGGATTAAGGAACAACTAGAGTTAGAGAATCTCAACCCATCTGCTTCAGAACGTACTTCAGCTACCATTAAGGCGGCGCTACTGGCTCCTTTACATTATTTAGGCGATCGCCTGATTTATCAAAAAGTTCGCCAAGCCACAGGTGGACAGATGAAACAAGTCATTAGTGGAGGAGGTTCCTTAGCCAAGCATATTGATAAGTTCTTTGAAATGATTAACTTTGAGATTTTAGTTGGCTATGGTTTAACCGAAACGGCTCCAGTACTCACCGCTCGGCGCTGCGATCGCAATTTACGCGGATCGTCCGGTACACCCCTACCCGGCACTGAAGTGCGAATTGTCGAGCCAAACACACGCCAACCCCTGCCCCAAGGCGATCGGGGATTGATTGTGGCTAGAGGCCCCCAAATTATGCAAGGCTATTATGGGAATATTCAAGCCACGGCTAAGGCCATTGACTCTGACGGATGGTTTGACACCGGAGACTTAGGCTTCCTCACCCCAGAGGGACAACTGGTGATTACCGGAAGAGCTAAAGATACCATTGTTTTAACCAATGGGGAAAATATCGAACCCCAACCCATTGAAGATGCTTGTACCCGCAGTCCGTATATCGATCAAATGATGCTTGTGGGGCAAGATCGGCGATCGCTCGGAGCCTTAATTGTGCCCAATGTCGAAGCCCTAGAGACCTGGGTTAAACAACATCATGCTGGCGATCGGGCAATTGCCCAAACCCTTGAGGATAGTACCTTGCAGTTCAACTTTGCTCATGAAGCCATTCAAGAGCTGTTCCGAGCCGAACTCAACCGGGAAGTCAAAAATCGCCCAGGATATCGCCCCGATGACCGTATTGGCCCCTTCCGTTTGATTACTGAACCCTTCTCCATTAACAATGGCATGATGACCCAAACCCTGAAAATCAAACGTCCCATTGTGAGAGAACAGTATCGCGATATGATTAACGGGATGTTCACTTAATCATCTTCAGAAACAGGATCGCCTGTTTTGACCCTCAATTGCACTGGACTTACACAGCGTGAATTTGCTAAACATGGATACCCAAAACCTGCTGCTCAAACGACCCGTTCGGATTAAAGTGATTGTGACTTCTCGATGGAAGGAAGAAGTTCAAGAACAACTCCAAAATCAACTCAACCAAATGGATACACAAATCCAACAGGTAGAGATGCAGGGCCAGAGCATGATTACCAATATGCAAACCCAAAATCCCCAACAGGTTGCCCAGATTCAAGCCCAGTTGAATCAGAAGAAAAATGAGTTACTGCAACAAAAAAATCAACTTCTAAACCAACTGAATCAGGTACAAACCTTAGAGTTAGATAAGGAAGTCGATCAAGGTCAAATGGATAGCTTCTTTACCGTTACCCCAGGAGAAAACCTGATCCAGAAAATGCAGGTGGAAATTGTCCTCCGAGATGGGGTGGTCGAAGAAAT
Source organism: Roseofilum sp. SBFL (assembly GCF_017746885.1). NCBI lineage: Bacteria > Bacillati > Cyanobacteriota > Cyanophyceae > Desertifilales > Desertifilaceae > Roseofilum > Roseofilum sp. SBFL. The sequence goes on from NZ_JAGHZH010000157.1 coordinate 49,186, forward strand.
TCGAGGTCAGATTTAGCCGAAATTATAGACTTCTGGAAGAAGTCAGGCAAAAAGCAAAAAGCAAAAGGAAATAGGGAGCCACTGGTTTTTCCTATTCCCTATTCCCTATTACCCAATTAAAATTTTAAGGATAACAGTGCCATGATTCATGAAGTGTTCATGCCTGCCCTCAGTTCTACCATGACTGAAGGCAAGATTGTTTCTTGGGAAAAGTCCCTAGGGGACAAAATTGAGAAAGGAGAAACCGTCGTTATTGTCGAGTCTGATAAGGCAGACATGGATGTGGAATCCTTTTATGAAGGCTATCTCGCCACCATTATTGTAGATGCAGGTGGGGTTGCACCGGTAGGAGAAGCGATCGCCTTCATTGCGGAAACCGAAGCCGAAATTGAAACCGCTAAACAACAAGCCAAAAGCGCTCCTGCCGCTGCTGCCCCAGCCCCAGCCCCAGCTCCTGTTGCTGCCGCACCCGCTCCTGTTGCTGCAACGGCTCGCAGCAATGGCCGTACCATTGCCTCTCCTCGCGCCCGAAAATTGGCTAAAGACTTAAAGGTGGATTTAGCGACTTTAGTCGGGAGTGGCCCCCATGGACGCATCGTAGCCCAAGATGTGGAAAGTGCGGCTGGTGTGGCCCCCAGTGTAGCGCCGATCGCTGCTCCTGCCCCTGTTGCCGCTCCCAAACCTGTGGCTGCCCCTGCTCCCGCTCCCAAACCCGCAGTTACCCCCGGTCAGGTGGTACGCTTCAATACGTTGCAACAGGCTGTTATCCGCAACATGGTGGCTAGTTTAGCAGTGCCCACGTTCCATGTTGCTTATAGCATTACCACCGATAACCTGGATCGGCTCTATAAACAGATTAAGTCTAAGGGAGTTACCATGACCGCTCTGCTGGCAAAAGCCGTGGCGGTGGTTCTGGCTAAACATCCCATTGTCAATGCCGGTTATACCGAGGAAGGCATCCAATATCCCTCCAATATTAATGTAGCGATCGCGGTTGCCATGGATGATGGCGGCTTAATTACTCCAGTACTACAAAATGCCGATCGACTCGATATTTATTCCCTCTCGCGCACCTGGAAAGATTTAGTCGCTCGTTCTCGCTCCAAGCAGTTACAACCAGTAGAATACAATAGTGGAACCTTCACCCTCTCCAATTTGGGAATGTTTGGTGTAGATCAATTTGACGCTATTTTACCCCCAGGTCAAGGTTCAATTCTTGCCATTGGTGCCTCTAAACCCCAAGTGGTAGCCATGGACAATGGTTTAATGGGTGTGCGCCGACAAATGACAGTGAATATTACCTGCGATCATCGTATTATCTACGGTGCAGATGCAGCCGCATTCCTTAAAGATTTAGCCGATTTAATTGAAAATAATCCCGAATCTTTAACCCTGTAGGAGGGCGATTCCCTCTAGATCGCGAGGGAATGTCTACACCTAGAATAACTCGACCTTATCCCCCATCCCTGCATAGCCCTCTGCCATAGGATTAACGTACTATGCCAGAGGGTTATCGTATCTTACGAGCTATCATGCAACTTCAACTTAAACCGTCTTCAATTCAATTATCTCCCTTGCCCATCAACCGTCCGTTGTTGATGATTGGCCATGGGAGCCGAGATCGCGAGGGGCGAGAGGCATTTATCGATTTTGCGGCTGCCTATGAAGCTCTAGACCCTTCTCGACCCGTAATTCCTTGTTTTTTGGAGTTAACAGAACCCACCATTCTAGAAGGCGTTAAACGCTGTGTAGAGCAAGGGTATACGGAAGTGTCTGCGCTGCCGATTTTGTTATTTGCTGCCCGCCATAATAAATTTGATGTCACCAATGCCTTGGATGCAGCCCGGTTAGAGTATCCGCACGTGACATTTCACTATGGTCGGCATTTTGGGATTACGCCCAGTATTTTAGAGTTATGGGGCGATCGCCTAACTGCCCTGGATACCCCAGAGTATCCCCGCGCTGACACCGTACTCCTCTTTGTAGGGCGCGGATCGAGCGATCCAGATGCCAATGGAGATGTTTATAAGTTAGCCCGCATGGTGTGGGAAGGAAGCGGTTATCAAACCGTCGAAACCTGTTTCATCGGTATTACCCATCCTCGCCTAGAAGAAGGGTTTCGCCGCGCTCGGCTCTATCAGCCGAAGCGAATTATCGTGTTACCCTATTTCTTATTCACTGGAGTATTGGTGAAGAAAATTGCCGATATCACCGCCGAGCAACAGGAACAGTTTCCAGAGATTAACCATGTGTGCTTATCTGAGATGGGAATCGATCCTCATTTAATGCATCTGGTGCGCGATCGCGAAATTGAAACCCAATTGGGACAAGTACAGATGAACTGTGAGTTATGCAAATTCCGGTTAGCTGCTCTCGGTGATGGCGATCATTCCCACGATCGCAGTCATCATCACCATCATCACCATCACGATCATCCCCCAGTCGATCCCTATGCCGATCCTCAAGCCTATCATCAACGGATTTGGCAAGTACCATGAGTGAATCAAAAACCTTTCAAGTCGGCGATCGTGTGCGCGTAGTTGCCCTTCCGCCCTACGTCAAAACCGCCGAACCCATGCCCATGCTTCGCCCTCCCGATGTCATTCAACTCGGTGAAGAAGGCACAATTCTTGACTGTCGTCCCGGAGGCTATTGGGGCGTTCGCTTTGCTGGAGGGGCGTTTCTGATGGATAGCCAATATATCGAAGTCGTTTCCTGACGGAGATAGGGAGATGGGGAAGACGCGGGGACACGGAGATGCAGAAACCTCTTTCCCATTCCCCATTCCCCATTCCCCATTCCCCATTCCCTATTCCCTATTCCCAAAATTTTTTCCCCATCTCCTTGACAAACCCCAAAATTCATGTAACTATAGATATTGGCTTGATTAAGGGACTGTAGTTCAATTGGTTAGAGCACCGCCCTGTCACGGCGGAAGTTGCGGGTTCGAGCCCCGTCAGTCCCGTTAACCCCTCTGAATAGAAAAACGTTTCTCCTAGACTCACTGCCCGGCAAAACGTCTAGGAGTTTTTAGTATTAAACAGCCGATAGGGTGGGCAGGATATCGTTGGTAGAATTTGAATCATATTGCAACCTTCTCCTGCCCATTCCCTATTCTCTAATTCCCTATTCCCTCACCCATCGTTACCCCTGGACAAGAAACCTTCGTTCCTCCCAACCCACAATAGCCACCAGGATTTTTAGCTAGATACTGTTGGTGATAGTCTTCAGCATAATAAAACTCAGGCGCGTCAAGAATTTCCGTCGTAATTTCGTTATATCCAGCTTTCTTAAGCGCCTCTTGGTAGACTTGGCGGGATTTTTCAGCCAGTTCTTTCTGAGCCTCAGAATAGACATAAATCCCAGAACGGTATTGGGTTCCCACGTCATTCCCTTGGCGCATTCCTTGGGTAGGATCGTGGCTTTCCCAGAAGACTTTGAGGAGATTTTCATAACTAACTTGCTGGGGATCAAAAACCACTAGCACGACTTCGTTATGACCCGTTTTACCCGTACACACTTCATGGTAGTTTGGGTTGGGGGTATACCCACCTGCATAACCCACAGCAGTGCTAAAGACTCCTGGTTGTTTCCAGAAACAGCGTTCTGCTCCCCAAAAACAGCCTAAGCCAAACACCGCCATTTCTAATCCCTCTGGGTAGGGAGGTTGAAGGGGGTTACCGTTAACAAAGTGTGTATCAGGTACAGGCATGGGGGTTTTACGCCCTGGTAAGGCTTCTTCAGGAGTGGGGAGGGTGGTTTTCTTACCTAATCCAAATAGAAACATAGATCAATTCTGACATAAGGAACTGCTTCTATTGTTACAAAACTTTGTGAAGTTGGCACGATGAGGAGTTGAGAAGATGGTGAAGACAGGAAGATGTAGGGAGATGGAGAAACTCCAGACTTAGAGATAGACTCGCCTCAACTCATGACTTATTACTCATTGCTGATACTGATTAATTCGTTCAGGATGATAGGCTAGGGGAGTAAATTGCCATGAGAAATGCATGGGAAAAAAGAAGAAAGCGAGTGAACCAAAACCGCGTAAACTCTCCAAGAAAAGATATGAATCTGCATTAACTCAGCTTCATGCTGAATTGGTGAAGTTGCAATATTGGGTACAAGCCAAAGGGCTAAGGATTATTATCGTCTTTGAAGGTCGGGATGCAGCCGGAAAAGGCGGTATTATTAAGCGCATAGTCGATCGCGTCAGTCCTAGGGTATTTCGCATCGTTGCCTTACCCACTCCTTCAGAACGGGAAAAAACTCAATTATATCTACAGCGTTATATTCAACATTTTCCCGCAGCCGGAGAAGTCGTCATTTTCGATCGCAGTTGGTACAATCGCGCTGGAGTTGAACGGGTGATGGGGTTTTGCACCGATAAGGAATATCAGCGTTTTTTGCACTATACCCCAACGTTTGAACAGATGATTGTCGATGCCGGCATTCAACTAATCAAGTATTGGTTGGATACGAGTATGGCAGAACAAGAGCGTCGATTTCAAGACCGAATTGACGATCCGCGTAAAATCTGGAAATTAAGCACCATGGATGTAGAATCCTATCGACGCTGGTATGATTATTCCCAGGCTAGGGATAAAATGTTAAGGGCAACAGACACTCATTTTGCTCCTTGGTATATTGTGCCGGCTGATGACAAGAAACGGGCCCGCCTCAATTGTATTTCCCATTTCCTCAGTTTGATTCCCTATGAAGAGTTGCCGATTAAACCGGTGAAACTGGGCAAGCGAGATCTGAGCAATCAATATGACGATCATTTGTCCTTAAAGGGTAGAAGGTTTATTCCTCAAAACTTCTAGATGATGGCTTATGATAGATCTCTGAGTTGGGTCGAGCAACGAAACGCAACTCATTCAACCTTTAAGGAGCGCCAAATGTCCAGTCAGAATATAGATTCGATCAAAACTATCTTCCAAAGTCGCCTAACCACTCTCGAACACCTCCTAAAGTCAGCATCGGATCATTTTAGTGGCAGTGAGTCGTTTCTTCACAAGCGGATTGCAACGGATATGCTTCCCTTCAGTACACAAGTTGCGTTCACCTGTAATCAACCCCGAAACTTTGCTTTATGGTGCGAGGGCAAACCGATGGATAATCTCGATCCAGACGTTATCTCTTTGGCACAGGCATACGAACATATAGCAAATACCCAGAAACAAGTTTCTGGCATTAATGTTGACGACCAAAAGCTAAGTGAATTGGCGCGCATCGATCTCAATGAGGGTCGTTACATCGAGCTGTCGGGTGATGCCTATGTGAACGAGTTTCTCATGCCAAACTTTTACTTTCATCTGGTTACAGCTTACGATATTCTTCGCATGGCTGGTGTACCCATTGGTAAGCAAAATTACATGATGCACTTGGTGCCACCGATCGAGTTGCCAAGCCAGTAGGGTGGCAGTGCTTACCCCTTGACTCCATTATTTTACCCATTACCAGCGCCAAGCGCTATATCCCTAATGTCTACCGATCTATCTACAGAAATACAAAACGCGGTTGATGGCCGGCGTAATTTTGCAATTATTTCTCACCCTGATGCGGGTAAAACCACGTTAACAGAAAAATTACTCCTCTATGGAGGGGCAATTCATGAAGCGGGGGCAGTGAAGGCAAGGGCAAGTCAGCGCCGAGCAACTTCAGATTGGATGGCAATGGAGCAACAACGGGGAATTTCGATTACTTCGACGGTGTTGCAGTTTGAGTATCAAGACTGTCAGATTAATTTGTTGGATACTCCGGGACACCAGGATTTTAGTGAGGATACTTATCGCACGTTGGCGGCTGCGGATAATGCGGTGATGTTGGAGGATGCGGCGAAGGGGTTGGAGCCACAAACCCGCAAACTGTTTGAAGTCTGTCGAATGCGGAAAATTCCGATTTTTACGTTTTTTAATAAGATGGATCGTCCCACCCGCGAACCTCTAGAGTTGTTGGACGAAATTGAGCAGGAGTTGGGGTTAAAAACGTATCCGGTTAATTGGCCGATTGGTACGGGCGATCGCTTCCAAGGGGTGTACGATCGCCGTACCGAGGAAATCCATTTGTTTGAACGCAATGCCCATGGTAAACAAGCGGCAAAGGATACCATGATTCGCTTGGGCGATCCGCGCATTGAGGAGTTGTTAGACCAGGATTTGTATTATCAGCTTAAGGAAGATTTGGAATTGTTGGATGGGTTGGGGTCAGAGTTTGACTTAGACGAAATCCATGCGGGAGAACTAACCCCTGTGTTTTTTGGCAGTGCCATGACTAATTTTGGCGTGCAGTTGTTTTTAGATGCGTTTTTAGATTATGCGCTCAAACCGGGAGATCGCAAGAGTAACCAGGGTTTGATGTCCCCAGAGTATCCAGAGTTTACGGGGTTTGTGTTTAAGTTGCAGGCAAATATGGACCCGAAACACCGCGATCGCGTGGCATTTGTGCGAGTTTGTACGGGTAAGTTTGAAAAGGATATGACGGTCAGTCACGCTCGCACTGGGAAAACAGTGCGCCTCTCGCGCCCCCAGAAGCTGTTTGCTCAAGACCGAGGATCGGTGGATGTGGCGTATCCGGGGGATGTAATTGGGTTAAATAATCCTGGCGTGTTTGCGATCGGAGATACGATTTATACGGGTAAAAAATTGGAATATGAAGGTATTCCCTGTTTTTCCCCAGAATTATTTGCCTATTTGAGAAATCCCAATCCCTCGAAGTTTAAGCAATTCCATAAAGGGGTAACCCAATTGCGGGAAGAGGGAGCTGTACAGATTATGTATTCGAGTGATGAATCTAAGCGCGACCCGATTTTAGCTGCTGTGGGACAGTTGCAATTTGAGGTGGTGCAATTTCGACTGCTAAATGAATATGGGGTGGAAACGCGCACAGAACTCCTACCCTATTCTGTCGCTAGATGGGTACTCAATGGCTGGGAAATTTTGGACAAGATTGGCCGCTTATTTAATACGATGACAGTCAAGGATAATTGGGATCGACCCGTGTTGTTGTTTAAGAATGAGTGGAATTTTCAGCAAGTGCAAGGCGATCATCCAGAGCTGAAATTGAGTGCGATCGCGCCCTTATCCTCTGGAATGAATTAAAAATTCACAGTCATCTATGAATTCAGCAAACCCTACTTGGTTATTTATGGATCAAACCCCAAAAAGGAGTTGACTTTTGTCATATCGTACTAGGCTGCACCTGGTCGCACGAACCTATATTAACGCCCACTCCTGGCTGGAATTCATCCCAATTCTTACGGACTTACTCGTAGCATTGAGGTGGTGTGATGGGTAGGTTTTTCAAGTAAAATAAGGTCGCCCTATCGAAAGACTCCAGCAACAATACAACCTCTGTGGTTGTATCGTAATTATCGACAACTTCCAAGATGTGAGCAATCATAAAGTGATGGGGCAAAATTGCACTCTCAGAAGCCGCTAATCAGGCATTCAGGAACGGCGCAAGGCGAGAAAGTCTGACAAAATGGATTTGGAATGATTCTTCGCCAACCCCCAATGTTGGAGAATTTGTGCTACAAGAGATCGCGCCGCGCTTCTGACTGAGATGACCAGCCCAGTGCATTATAGCCAATGACCAACAAATTACTGGCAATAAAATTTTGATGCCAATTCGATCCATCGTTGGTTTCACTCATTAAAGATCTCTATGCATGAAAGTAAATCCAGTTGAGATTTAGGTTAAAGGTAACACCCACTGCCTGCAATTCATTGCGGATGCGATCGCCACTCGCGTCAACCTCTGCCCGAAAGCCTTGTTCTTGAAGTTGTTGGGCAGCAGCTTCAGGTGGTAGGCGAAACAGTACTATCTTGACAATTAGCGTAGGATTAGCTAGTATGATGATGTAGTCATACCCATCTGTCGCATACGGTTGGCAGCCATGAGTAAGAAAGTCAGCATAACCTTGGATGACGAAATTCTAGAGTTCGTAGATCGGTTAGCAAGCAATCGTAGCAGTTTCATAAATGATATTCTCTGGCAAGAAAAGAGGAGGATTTTTATGAAGGAGCTAGAAGATGCTTACAAAGATCAGGCTAATGACCCAGAGTTGCAACAGGAAATTTATGTATGGGATATTACAGTGGGCGATGGTTTAAATGCCTAACGGACACTTAACCTACAAGCGAGGGGAGATATGGTGGGTCGATCTACACCCTGTTGTTGGTCATGAGACTGATAAAAAGCGACCTTGTCTGATTTTGCAAAATGATATTGGCAACCAAAATGGGGCAACGACAATAGTTGCTCCATTGTTGCCTGGGGCAAGGACTTATCCGTTTGTTGTGAATATTACACCGACTGCCAAGAATGGATTAGATAACGATCGACACATCAACTTAAGTCAAATGAGAGCTGTGGATGCCCAGAGGATTAAAAATAAACAGGGTGATTTAGAGGAGATTTACTGGGAAGAGATTGAGAAAGCGGTATGTATTGAGCTTGGTTTTAGTTTAGCATTTAGGTCTTTCTCTTAGCATTGACCTTGTGTTAGTGCCTCCAAATCAAGGTTTCTCCTTCATCTGTCACCTCTTCAACAAAGCCTCGGAGATGATCCGCACTCCAGTCGATCGCCTGTTTGCTTCCATGATTAAGAATATTTCGACCGGGGGTATCGGGATCGAGTCCCACATAGTTGCGTAAATCTTGCATCCATAACGATCGCCCCTTACCTTACAATTAAGGGGATGCTTGCCAAAACCTGCCATGAGTCGCCAACATCAACCAAAGACTTCCGCTCACAAGGCAAAACCCCAGTTTGCTGCACCTCCTGTCATTCAGCCGAAAGCAACGAAGAAGAGGAAACCAGAACTTCCAGAGTGGAAACCCGGAGGGAGTGGTGCCGTAAGTCCTCTGCAACGGCTGATTGACAGCAAAGTTGCGCAAGCTAAGTTGACCATCGGTCAACCCAACGATCAGTATGAACAACAAGCAGATGCAGTAGCCAAAGATGTAGTACAGCGGATTAATTCGCCTGTTTCTGATGCACCCCAGGAAACACAGGAAAATAATTTGCAGATGAAATCCCTACTGCAACGCAAAGAAAGCCAAGAACCACCAGAAAATAAAACCGGATTACCCAATCGCTTGAAAGCTGGGGTAGAAACACTTTCTGGCATCTCTATAGATGATGTCAAAGTGCATTATAATTCCCCTGAGCCTGCTAAACTACAGGCTGCTGCTTACACAGAAGGAACAGACATTCATGTAGCCCCAAAACAGGAAAAACACCTTGCTCACGAGGCCTGGCACGTTGTACAACAAAAACAAGCGAGGGTCAAACCTTCTGTGCAACTCAAAGGGATTAAAGCCAATGTAGATTCTAAGTTAGAGCAAGAAGCCGATGTCATGGGAGCAAAAGCGGCTCGTCTTTCCAATGTCGTTTCTCGCTTGCCGGAGCGTAATCAAGTAGAATTGAGTCGGGAACAGCTAGGACAAGCTTCAGCGATCCAAGCTCAACCCGTGAAACAATTTAAAAATGGGGGTAGTAGCAGCAGTGGCACAGAAAGCGGAACATCAGAGAAACCAACATACGATGTAGACCGGGACAACCAACAATTCCCATCCAGTAACAGTAAATTGACTGATAAAGTGTTGGAAAACCCCAAATATGCAAAGATCCCAAAAGATTCAAAGATACCAGCCGTTACTGTAAAGTGCTTCAATCTTGAACCTGTGCGTGTTGAGGAAGTCAGCACTTGGTTTGACTTAGGAACAGAGATATCTCGTAAAGAAGTACCCACTGTTCTTTACCGACCAAAATCTGAAAAGGTCGTTTATCATACCACGAAAAAAGAGGATGTCGAGTCTATTGTGTCGAATGGTTTAGACCCAAGCTATGGGGGTAAAAAGGGAGCGGTGGGAACAGTAGGAGAGGCCAATGCACGCGATTATGTTTATTTAGGCCACGATATTGTTGTCGCTAAACAGGTTGCTCAGAACTTTTACGGGGATGACGATGGAATAATGACAATTTTGAAAGTCACTATTACTCCAGATATTCTCTTTGTTCGAGATCCAGATATGACCAGTGCTGTCAGAACAACAGCTAAATTAACAAATATTGAACCATTCGCTAATACTTATAGTTTTGAAGGGGCTGGACCTCTACGAAATAGAATTGAGGGAGGTCGTCATTTCGAGTGGGATCCAAATGAGCAAACGGACGCACTAACACTGAGAAAACTTGAACAGAAACAGAAAAAGAAAGATAAAAAAAGATAAAAAAGGAATGTAAAGAGGGTGGGAGAATTTTAGTCAAAGATGAATCAACTTTCTGTGGATTTAAAGGAGATTTTGGCGGAAATTCGTCATTGTGCTATAGATATCACGCAACAAGAGTGGCAGGAATTGGGGGATGCGATCGACAAATTTCTGCCCAACCCCCTTAACCCCTTTTTTCTGCTTCCTATGGTGACTGGGATAGGATGTCATGGGAAACGAGAGGAACTGACTCGCACTGCTGCTGTGGTGACGCTTTTGGATGTTTGTTTTAGAATTATGGATGATTGCGCGGATCGGGACGATCCGACTTCTTTGGATCGTCAGGTGGGTATGGGTCGGGCAATTCATTATGCCATGGCAATCAATGCGATCGCCACTCAGGAATTATTGAACTTTGCGATCGCGCCACCCAGTTCCAGTGACTTAATCCCATATTATTTTCAATCATTCCTGCAAGTTTGCCAAGGACAAGACCGAGATTTAAAAACCAATGTCAACTCCTTGCAAGAGTATCAAGACCTGATTAAACTCAAAACCCTACCTGCTTATCAATTTGCCACCGTTATCGGTGCTTGTGTAGCTGCTGCTGACCCCCAACAACTGAATGCTGCTGCTGAATTTGGTCAACATTTAGGATGGATGACCCAAATGTTAGATGATATTGAATCGATTTGGTTTCCCACTGTGGAAAATCAACGAGAAATCGAAAAAAAAACATTTCCAGTTCTTTTGGGTTTATCCCTCGATCATCCTAACGCAGAACGTTTAGAAAAGATGTTTCACCAAAAACAATACCACAGGAAGACAATCTGCACATTGCTGGATGAAATGGATATTCGGACTCGCTTAATTCATTCAGCACTAAATCATCGAGATGAAGCCCTTAAATCTCTTGAGAATTTACCCAATTCAGAAGGAAAAGCAATCTTACAAATTTGGCTTGATTGGTATTTGGGTCAGGGAGAACGGTTATTGCAACCCATTGAACCCGATAGTGTTAGTCCATAGAAAACAAGTGACAACTGTTTCTCTCATCAGAGACTCTATTTTTGAAAACCAATCCCCTATTGAATCAAAGCTTAAGGGGTGACAAGGTAGCTCAAAGGTCGCTATAGCGACCTTTTTCGGTGGTATTTTGCTAAAAACATCAACTGAAAGGTCGCGATCGCATAACCATAGCATCAGGTTATCCCTCTTCTGTCACTCTCCGAGAATGAAGATAGAATAAAATAGAGTCTCAATAGCAGA
>NZ_JAGHZH010000158.1:0-25459 GCF_017746885.1 Roseofilum sp. SBFL
ACCCCAACGCCGACCCCAACGCCGACCCCAACGCCGACCCCAACGCCAACGCCAACCCCAACGCCAACCCCAGCACCAACTCCTGCACCAACCCCAGCACCAACCCCAACGCCGACCCCAGCACCAACCCCAGCAGCAACTCCTGCACCAACTCCTGCACCAACTCCTGCAGCAACTCCTGCAGCAACCCCAAACTCAGCATCAGGGGGTAGGGTAACAGTCAATGGTGGTAATCGTGAGATTACTATTCTCCAGAACCATAGTGATACGATTAATGGGATTAATCGAGCGATCGCCTCTACATCCAGTGAATCCTCCGATGATGTCTCTTCTTCAGTAACTATTGATTCTCAAGCAACGGAAACTGCTCTCGTCAGCCGGGGCAGTTTCCGGCGATTACTGGATGAAGGAAAATTACAGCAAGCGGTAGAAGTGGGCGATCGCCTCTTAAGCGAAGAATTTGCTGATTATCTCAATAAATCATTACCTCAACAGCAGTCTTCCTTTCCCCAGATCCAGAAGCAACTGGAAACCATGAGTGCGCAAACAGGTAAACTTTCTGCCTTACTGTACATGATTTCTGATTCGGAGCAACTGAATTTACTCTTAGTTCCACCCACTGGAGAACCGATTTATCACTCCATTCCTGAAGCATCTAATGCCACATTAATTGCAAAAATTAAAGCATTTCAAGCCGAAATTGCCGATCCCATTCGCCGTCGTACCACCAGTTATTTAGATGCTTCTCAACAGCTTTATCAATGGTTAATTGCGCCACTCGAATCTGAATTAGAAGCTCAGGGAATTAGTTCTTTATTATTAAGTTTAGATAGTGGTTTACGCAGCCTACCGATCGCCGCCTTGCATGATGGCGAACAATTTTTAGTAGAAAAATACCAATTTAGCTTAGTTCCCAGCTTGGGCTTAACCGATACCCGATATCAAAATCTGCAAAATACGCCTGTCCTAGCCATGGGAGCCTCTGAATTTAGCGATCAACCGCCCTTACCTGCTGTTCCTGTTGAACTGAGTACGATCTCTGAAAAACTGTGGCAAGGAGAAGCCTTTCTCAATCAAGAGTTAACGGTTGAAAACTTTAATCAACAACGAACACAATCTGACTATGGTATGATTCATTTAGCCACCCATGGTCAATTCAGATCCGGTAAAATTGAGGAGTCTTATATTCAATTTTGGGATCGTAAACTTAGACTCGATCAAATCACAGATTTAAACTTAACCGATCCTGCTGTGCAATTGCTGGTATTGAGTGCCTGTCGTACTGCATTAGGCGATCGCCAAGCAGAATTTGGTTTTGCCGGTTTAGCCGTTCAATCTGGAGTCCAATCAGCCTTAGCCAGTTTATGGTATGTCAGCGATCTAGGTGCATTAGCCTTAATGGCCGAATTTTACCATCACTTACAAACAGATCAAACAAAAGCTGGTGCTTTGCGTAGAGCGCAGAGTGCCCTATTGCGTAAAGAAGTACAGATTAAAGACGGCAAACTAATCGGCAATTTTGGCGAAATTGACCTACCTCCTGAACTCAATACTGGCATTCAACCCAATCTGATTCATCCCTATTATTGGTCAGGGTTTACCTTAATTGGTAATCCTTAATATGTAGCGCTGCGCGCTAGGGAATAGGGAATAGGAAATAGGTTATATAGCCTTTATCGAATTAGTGAGGTACATTAGAAGAGAGGAGTAAAAAACTGGTAAATGAAAGCATACTTTTTATTGTACCTCATCTATTTGAGAAACGCTATATTAGCTAGTTTTCAGTATTGAACCTTGTCCTAATTGACTCTTTCTCTGCTATAGAAGCGAATCAGTTGTTTAGAAGGGTTAGGTTTAAGATCTGTTGATGTTGCATAGTTTGGCTCCTGATCTCTTCAAGTTGTGCAGGGGTTAAGGGTTGACGATGAGCGTAAAAATCGATCCAAGTTTGGCTAATTTCGTGGGCGTTTTCTGGAAGCCGATCGAGTTCCCAACCGGGAAGATGCAGTTGTTCCATGAGTTGGGTGACTTTGGGATCGTAGCTGAGAGCAAAGCAGGGACATCCCACGGCAGCAGCCATAATGAGGCCGTGGAGTCTCATGGCGATCGCTATTTGCACTTGACTAAAGATACTTTTATACTGTTCTGGGCGATCGCCGATCCAAATTTGGCTCACCTTCGGGAGTGCTGCATGGAGTCTTTGGGCAATGCCTAAATCAGTCTTCGGTTGAAAGGGTAATAATAGGAGATAACTTTGGGTTTGCTTCTGTAGCTCAATCAACGCTTGAGTAAGGGTTTGTAGGCGATCTGGGGTGAGTTGGGGATGGGGACGCAACACCACCGCAATTCTGGGATGAGGTAGATTGCCCAACCCCTCAACGGGTGTAGGTTCCAAGGCCCAAACGGGATCGGGAGCCAGGGTGAAGGGAATATTCCAATCCGTTAACCGTTGCGCCGATTGGCGATCGCGCACACTAACTGCTGTACATCCACGGAAGAGCGATCGGGCCAATTGGCGAGTTAGAGCCGTCTTTAAGGGGCCGATCCCTTGTCCCCAAGCGAGGGTAATTTTGCCCATTCGTTGCGCTAAAGCCATGAGAGCAAAATAATAAAGGGGCGATCTCCAACTGGTAACATCTTGAATTAAGCTACCTCCTCCCCAGATAAAGGCATCCGCAGAGGTTACTGTGCTATACAGATCGGGAATCGAAGTGCGATCGCAGGTTTCCACCCCATACTGTTGCTCAGTTTCTGTACAGTTAGCCGATAGCACCACCGGAGTCACATTTCTAGGTAACATCTGCAATAGGGTAACTAACAGGGCTTCATCACCTGCATTTCCCTGGCCATAGTATCCACATAACACCACACGCATGATCAATTAAAAATTAAAAATAAATTTTGTCGGACGAATTTCGTAGGGGCAGCTTCTCCTAAGTTTAGCAGACAAAGCGATCGAATCTGTGAACCCGACCTCCACCCTGAGTCAACTAGAAACCGGGTTTCTTGCGTATCTTATCGTTGATTGTCTCAACTTGGATAGAAACCCAGTTTCTTCCCTGTCGAAGGGTTCGGAATAACCTGATAGAGACGGTATTGAAGATTTTTGAATCACGCAAACTCAAAAAAATCATTCAAAGCTATTTTATTCAACCACAATATTTCAACTGAGTCAAAAGTAAAACAATTTCATCAATAGCCGTTCTTACCTCTTGGGTTTTTAAATCAGATTGATTAACAATAATACTAAAAACCAAGGGTTCAAAATAGGGAGGTTGTATATATCCTGCCAAAGACACAACTCCACTTAATGCTCCTGTTTTTGCTTGTACATTTCCCTCAGCCAAGCTATTTCTAAAACGCCAACTTAATGTCCCACTTACACCAGCAATCGGTAAAGAATTTTGATAGAGATCTGCCCAAGGAGAATTCGCCATTATTCTGAGAGATTGCACCAAAGCTTCCGGACTGACTAAATTATGGCGAGATAATCCAGAACCATCATTTAACCTAAAACTATTGGCAGGAACTCCTAACCGTGCTAGGATTGCTCTTACCTCCTCCAAACTTTTTTCCAAAGTATCATTATTCGAGGAGTGATTAGAAATTGAATCACTTCTAGCCCCTAGTTGACGTAACAAAGCTTCTGCATAAACATTGTTACTTTCTTTATTCACTTCTTCTATTAATTCTCCCACCGTAGGAGACTCGACAAAAGCTAATTCTGTTAAGTTTAAATTTGAGGTTGTTGGAGATTGTTCAACTATTCGAGAAACCCGAATTCCTTCTGACTCTAAAACCTGACGAAATTTATTTAAAAAATTATCCACAGGTTCCACAACTGAGACATAAACAGGTTCCGATACTGAACCAACTTTGAGCTGTCCAGATATACGAATTATGGGTTGAGTAAAACTTCGCCCTACTTCTACAAATTCTTTTTCATGAGTTGCGACCGTGACAGAATTATTGTCTATTTGCCATTTGTTACTTTGCATTGGATCGATAAAAGTTACTTTTAAAGGTTGACCTAAACCTTGAGGAGACACAACTAGATCTATAGAATTTTGATTTAAAATTAGACTATTAATGGGTGCGCCATAACCCGCCTGAATATCTTCCCATTCCCAATTAGGATTAATAGCTGTTCCCTGAAAATAACTATTATCCGCAATGAGCTGATTGATATTTGTTATGCCCTGTTGTTTGAGTTGTTCCGCTAATTTCTTGAGTTCAGTTTCTGTTAAACTGGGATCGCCTCTGCCAACAACATATATATTTCTGTTTTTATCACCATAAATAGAAGTTCTAATCCTAAATTGAGGTCTTAATTTCTGTAATATTGCTGCGGTTGTTAATAGTTTGGCAGTAGAAGCAGGAATAAAATAATGCTGAAAATCTTGGTCGTAGATTCTATTTTTACTAGATAAAGTTTCGACTAAAATCCCCCACCGAGAACGACGAAATATTGGGCGATTTATTATCGTATTAATATCATTGCTGAGGTCGGCAGGACAATTTCTTGTCGTGGTTTCTTGACTTAGAGTAATTAATGGATTAAGAAATAATATAAGGAAAATAATTGTAATTGGTTTGAGGTGAAATTTAAACATTTGGTATTGATTAGAAAAAGAATAAGGAGTAGTAGTAAAAGTGTTGAATCTTTATACAGCATTTCTCAAATAGATTAGGTGCAATAACAGCTATGTGTAAAATAGTTATGAAAATCTTGCTCAGAAACTTGACTGGAGGCTTCTTCGATCAATGCATAAATTGGCATTGATGCGACAAAATGCATAGAACTGGCGATCGCCGATCGTTGATAAGGGAATGAGCAAAGACAGATCGATTAGCCATGACATCTGTTCAGATTTCTTCGATAGGCTAATCATCGGTTCCCTGACTCCTCAATCCCTTAAAACTGGCGTAAAAACCTCAGATCGCTACTGTAAAATCGGCGAATATCATCTATCTGATGCAACACCATCGCAAAGCGTTCAATACCAAAACCAGCCGCAAACCCCGTATACACCTCTGGATCGTAGCCTACTGCTTTTAATACATTGGGATCGACCATTCCACAGCCCAAGACCTCTAACCATTTCCCATTCCATTGCACATCGACTTCTGCCGACGGTTCCGTGAAGGGGAAATAACTGGCTCGGAAGCGGATATCGACCTCACCGAACATTTGGGTCAGGAATTCTTTCACGGTGCCTTTTAAGTCTGTAAACGTGAGTCCCTCATCCACTGCCAGTAACTCCATTTGGTGAAATACTGCCGCATGGGTTGCATCAACCGTATCGCGACGATAGCAGCGTCCAGGAGCCACAATGCGGATCGGAGGGTCATTCTTCTCCATGTAGCGAATTTGCACTGAGGAGGTATGGGTGCGGAGGAGATTACCATCGGGGAGATAGAAGGTATCTTGCATATCTCTAGCGGGATGGTCGGGGGGAGTATTGAGGGCTTCAAAATTATAGTAGTCGGTTTCCATTTCCGGGCCGGCTGCGACAGTATAGCCAAGTCCCACAAAGATATCGATCGCCCGATCAAACGTACTATTCAATGGATGAGTCCGCCCTTGGGGACGATAGACCCCAGGCATTGTCACATCTAGGGTTTCGGCTTCCAATTTGGCTTGAATTTGGGCTTGTTGCAGGGCACTCTTTTTGTCATCAAGGGCGGTAGAGAGAGCTAATTTCACCTCATTAGCCACTGCACCAATGCGGGGGCGATCGCTAGGATCTAATTTTCCCATGCCTCCCAACACTTTAGGCAACTGACCTTTTTTACCCAGATAAGCAATACGGAGTTCCTCAAGCTTCTGGAGATCCTCGCAGGTGGCGATCGCCTCCACTACGGCTTGCTTGAGGTCGGCTAATTGTTGTTCAAGGTCACTCAACATATAGATTCTAGGCGCTGGCAGGTCTGAAAAGAGCATAATGCCTTACCTGATGTTACCATTATTCCCGTTCTCCACTGCCAGATTCTTATGACGATTATCCTTACTTCCCAAGAGATCGCCCATTATCGCACGGAGTTAGCTGCCGATCCGGAAGCCTTGGAAGCCTTAGACCAAATTGAAGACTGTGAAGGAGATCTCGAAGATGCCGCCCTCTCCCTCGGCATTCAAGCTGGACAACAACCCGATCGCACAGACTGGTTATCTGGAGTCGCTAAACGCTGTCGTGTAATTTTATGCCAAGATCCTTGTCAGAGCTATTTTCAACAAAGACAACTTGCTGACGTAGTTCGTACACTCAAAACCGCCCAAGTCTGCTCATCCTTGCTCGTCACCCCTGTGGTGTTATATGTCGTAAAAACCGGGGTACAGACATTTTGTGAAGCTTTAAATTACAAACAAAATTAAATCTTTTTAGGGCAAGGGTTTCAGTTGTTTTTCAGCCTTCGACCTGATTCCCTTGCTCTGACTGGATTACAGGTGATTTTAGTCGAAAGATTGGTCTAAGTCCCGTTAAAACTTATGGTTTAATTAAAAATAAAAACTACCCGATCCAATCCATTCAACAATAATGTATTATCGTATACATAAAAATTGTAAAAAGTCCAGAAAACTTCATACCTTTATAGGTATTATCCTAGTTGCTCTAACCTATTGCATTTTTGTTTTAATCGCTCAACGGACAGCCGCAGTCTCTGATGATTTTACCTTGATTTGGCCCTCAGCCGGTGTGGCCACGGCGGCAGTTTATATCCTCGGCAATTGGATGGTTCTCGGAGTCTTTTTAGGGACATCCTTGACTGATATTGCATCTTGGATGTCAACCGGGAATATCCTTGCCTTTAAAAGTGCTATCTTATACTTTATTCTTTGGTCTGGAGTTGCACTAAACCCTTGGGTGGGTGTTTCATTATTGCGGAAAACCCTGAGAAATCGCCATCCCTTCTATCGAATCGCAGATGTTTTAAAATTTTTGACATTAGCGGGTATGTTGTCATCGATAGTGAGTACAACCCTAGGGGTAACGTCTCTCTATTGGCAACAAAAAGTACCGGGTGAGATTTATCGAGAAGTCTTTTTTTCCTGGTGGATGACCGAAGTTGCAGGTATATTTGTGGTCGCTCCATTGCTGCTATGTTTAGCCCATTCGATTGAGCTGAACCAACAGACCATCAAGAAATGGTTACAAATTCGCAATATTGCTCAGTTTAAAAGAGAAATCCGCCAACTTTTAGATCGGGGGAATTCTAGAGTAATTCTGGAAGGATTTATTTTATTTTTGTTAATTTCCTGGGTGAGTCACATCAGCTTTTGGGGAGGGTATCCCATTGAATATGTTCTGATTCCGTTGCTGGTATGGTGTGTGTTTCGTTTTGGACAACTGGCAACCACGTTTTTAATCGTTCTAGTTTCTGCAAATGCGGTTATGGGAACAGCGCAAGGGTTAGGTGTATTTGCACGAGCAAGTGCGAATGAATCCCTGATTTTATTACAATCGTTTATTACTGTCATTGTCTTTACGTTATTAGTCTTAATGGCAGCGATCGCCGAACGCACCCAAGCTGAAGAGCAACTGCACTCAGCCCTCGATCGCCTCGCTCAAACGAATGAAGTCCTAGAAGATCGGGTCAAAGAACGTACCGCCGAGCTAGAAGTAGCCAAGGAAAAAGCAGAAGTCGCAAACCAAGCCAAAAGCACGTTTATTGCCAACATGAGCCATGAATTACGCTCTCCCCTGAATGGGATTCTCGGATATGCCCAGATTCTGCAACGCGATCGCGAAACTGCTCCCAAACAAAAGGACGGACTAACCGTCATTTATCAATGTGGTTCCCATCTATTAACCCTAATTAACGATATCTTAGATCTATCTAAAATCGAAGCTCAAAAGCTAGAACTCTATCCTATCGATTTTAATTTTCACCAATTTCTGCAAAGTGTAGTAGACATTTGTCGCATTAGAGCTGAACAAAAAGAAATAGGGTTTCTCTATTACCCTTCTCCCTTCTTACCCCTAGCCGTTCATGCCGATGACAAACGTCTGCGTCAAGTGCTGATCAATCTCCTCGGCAATGCAGTTAAATTTACCGATCTCGGACAAGTCACGCTTACCGTCACGAGGACATCCGGAAGCGATTCGGGAACCTCCCAACCGATGCATCAGATTCGGTTTGAGATAGAAGATACGGGAGTAGGGATGAACCCCGAACAACTGGAAAAAATATTTCTGGCTTTTGAGCAAGTGGGAGATCGCACCCGTCAAGATGAAGGAACCGGATTGGGATTAGCCATTACCCGCCAACTGGTAGACATGATGGGAGGAACGATTCAAGTCGAAAGCACTCCCGGAAAAGGCAGTCGCTTCTGGTTTGATTTGGAACTTCCCGAAGCCCCTGAATTGCAAATTCTAGGGGAAACCCACCCCCCAATTTTTCCTTCTGGGTACTCTCTGCGCTCTGGAGAAGCCAATTCTCTCCCGCTAAAGCTGCTCATTGTAGACGATCGCCCAGAAAATCGCCTAGTCTTGCTCGATTGGCTGAAACCCCTTGGTTTTGCGATCGTTGAAGCTGAAAATGGTCAAGAAGGCTGGGAAAAAGCTCTAGAATCTCCACCAGACTTAATAATTACCGATCTAGCCATGCCAATTGTGGATGGTTTTCAAATGACCAAACAATTCCGAGCCTCCGCAACCTTAAGTCAAATTCCCATTATTGCCTCTTCTGCCAGTGTATTTAACTTCGATCGCCAACAAAGTCAAGCCGCTGGATGTGACAACTTTTTACCCAAACCCGTACAACCCGAAGAACTGTTCGAGCAATTACAGCAATACTTAAATATTGAATGGAAATATGACCAGCAAGACCCTATAAATACGACTGATGATGATGGAGATAATTGGAGTATACCGCCCTATCATGAACTGGTTGGCCTGCATAATGCAAGCCTCGAAGGCTATATCGCTGGGATTGAAGCAGAAGCAATACGGATTAAAACGTTATCCCCTGAATATCAGGCTTTTGCCGACTATATTTTACAATTAGCTAAAGATTTCGATGACGAAAAGATTTTAAAAATTCTCGACTCTTATCAATTGGATATTTAAATAATGACAACTTTGCCATCTTCCTCAATCTTAGTCGTTGATGATAATCCGACTAACCTGAAAATTTTATTTGAGGTTTTACAAGACTGTAATTATAAGGTGACCATTGCTAAAAATGGAGAAAATGCTCTCAGTAAAGCCCAGCGCAGTCAACCCGATCTAATCTTATTAGATGTCCTAATGCCAGGTATCGATGGGTTTGAAACCTGTCGTCGCCTTAAAGCTAATGAGCAGACCCGAAATATTCCTGTGATTTTCATGACTGCCCTTTCGGAAACCGTTAATAAAGTGAAAGGTTTGAAACTTGGAGCTGTTGATTATATTACCAAACCCTTCGATCATGACGAAGTTTTAGCCCGCATTCAAGTACATCTCGATCTCAAAGCAGCCCAACTGAAATTAATTCAAGAATTTGGGCAATCTACCTTGGGGCAATTAGTCGCGGGTATTGCCCATGAAATTAACAATCCTGTTAATTTTGTCTACGGTAACCTAGATTACGCAACTGAATATCATCAAGAAATCATGCATCTCTTAGAGTTGTATGAAAGACACTATCCCGATCCCCATCCTGAAATCAAGGAGTGGGGATCTCAAATTGATTTACCTTTTCTGAAAAAAGACTATTTTCAGTTATTAGATTCCATGAAAATAGGGGCAGAACGAATCAAAGGTTTGGTGATTTCCTTGCGGATATTTTCGAGGCTAGATCAATCAGAATACAAGCTTGCCAATTTGCACGAAGGGGTCGAAAGTATTTTTAATCTCGTTGAACACCGGTTACAAGAAAAACCGTATAGACCGGCGATTGAAGTGGTAAAAGATTATGCTGATTTACCTCTGATTCGCTGTTATCCGGCTCAACTCAATCAAGTGCTGATGAATCTATTAATTAATGGTATTGATGCCATTGATACTAAATGCTCCGTCGAGCCACAGGAGGAAGCAAAGAAGAGTAAAACACCGCAATTGAGGATTACAACCCGTCTTAAAGAGCAAGAGAATAGACGGTATGCCCAGATTCAGATTGCTGATAATGGGGTGGGGATTTCAGAGGCAGTACAGCAACGGATGTTTGAGCAATTTTTTACGACGAAAAAGATGGGTAAAGGAACGGGTTTAGGATTAGCGATCGCCCGTCAAATTATTGAAGAAAAACATCACGGTACGATCGCTTATTACTCAGAACTGGGGAAGGGCACAGAATTTACCCTCCTCATCCCCTATCCCGAGTAAGTTTAACTATACGCCGGGAAGTCCCCCGCTATAATCGCTTCGATTTAGCGGGGGATGAAAGGCGGGAAATTGGAGGAAGGGAAATTTCCCAATCTTCTTGACTCTTTTACTGTTTATAGTATAATTCAGTAAGGAAGACTTAAAATGATACACAAAGCAGTCAAAGTTCGACTTTATCCAACATCAGAACAACAAGTCATATTGTCTCAGCACTTTGGTTGTGCTAGATGGTGGTGGAACTATGCTTTGAATAAGTCAATCGAGACTTATAAGGAGACAGGCAAAAGTCTTGGCCAATCAGCTCTTAACGCTTTTTTACCCACACTCAAGAAAGAACAAGAAACTATATGGTTATCTGAATGCTATAGCCAAGTTTTGCAAGCAACAACACTCAACTTAATTACAGCCTACAAAAACTTTTTTGCCGGACGTGCTAAGTTTCCGCGTTACAAGTCAAAACATCGCCAGCAATCAATTCAGTATCCTCAAAACGTTAAAGTGCTTGATGGATTTATTCGGTTCCCGGGTAAAGTTGGCAAAGTTAAAGCTAAATTACATCGGAATATAGAAGGAGCAATCAAGACGGTAACAGTTAGTTTAGAGCCATCAGGTAAATACTTTGCTTCAATATTGACGGAAGCTGAAGGTGATAACCCAATAGTTTCAACTGACGGCCAAGTAATTGGGATTGACTTAGGACTAACTCATTTTGCTATTACAAGTAATGGCAGCAAGGTTTCTAAGTATGACAACCCTAGACATCTAGCTAAACATGAGAAAAACCTCAAACGTAAGCAGAAAAAGTTAGCCAAGAAAGAAAAAGGAAGTAATTCAAGGAATAAAGCTAAGAAGACTGTAGCTAAAGTGTACGAACGGGTAGCTAAATCCCGTCAAGATTTTCTACATAAGCTTTCCCGAAAGCTCGTCAATGAGAACCAAGTGGTCGTAGTAGAGAATCTTAATGTCAAAGGCATGGTACGCAATCACAATTTAGCTAAAGCAATATCTGATGCAGGATGGGGGACTTTCGTCAATTTCATCGCTTACAAGCTAGAGAAAAAAGGCGGTAAGTTGCTGGAAATTGATAGATGGTTTCCCAGCTCCAAACTCTGCTCTAACTGCTATCACCAGATTGATGAGTTGCCACTTGATATTAGAGAGTGGACTTGCCCCCACTGTGGCACTCGTCACGACCGTGATGGTAATGGGGCTACGAATATAAGAGCAGAAGGCATCAGAATGCTACAGACGGATGGAACAGCCGTCTCTGCTAACGGAGGGGAAGTAAGACCAAAGCGTGGACGCAAGTCTGTTCTGAGGCATTCCCCTGCGATGTTAGAAGCCCACACGCTTAGTCGCTTCGACTAAGTGTGGGTAGTTCACTCTCTGATATCCACATTCAAGAGATAGCGACGTTCGCGTACAGAGGGACCGCGCAGAACAATCCGGACGCGATCGCCAGAATGAACCCGAATTCTAAACTTACCGTCAGCATCCGTCGGCACTGCCCGATTATTCACATACACCAGATCCATCGGATCGGCTTGGGCAACAATCACAGCTCCATTCCCCGCAGGTGAGATACTCCGAATCCTCAACGTTGAGAGGGCTGGAGTGATTTCTTCTACAGTTGGAGGTTCACCTGGATTAATCACCGCATAAAATCCAGGATTGACCAAAACTTCTTGACCTTGACTGAAGACTCCCACAATACCATCAATAGTAGAAATGCCTGTTTTTCCATCTGGACCGACATTGACTCCAAAAGAGGTTCCTCGAACTCCGGCAACCCCGGCTGGAGTTCTCACCCGCACCGGTGCATTTTCCGTTGCCGTTGATTGGGCAATATTCAAAGGAATATCGAGGCTTTTTAATCCAGTAATTTGCTCCAAATTTTGTCCTAATAAACGATCCGGATTACTAACCCATGCGGCAATGGAAAATCGCGCTCGTCCTAGAGGAATATAAAATCCTGTAATCGGGGGATTTCCTCCTTCGAGGGTCTCGACTTGAAACGTGGTTTGTGGAGCTAATTCAACGACCCCAACTTGGCTATCAATGCGTAGTCTAGCCGTGGAATTTTTTCCAGTAACGATCCGATCTTCTGAAGTGAGTAACTGATCCCCCACACGAGCTGGCCGATCGTTAAACCAAACAGTTCCCTTAATTTCTTCAATCGTCACCGATCGCATTGTAGGGGCTTGCGCCACCGGAGAACTGATGGGGGAATTTAAAGCTTCTTCTCTTGCAGATAAATTGTGGTTATACTCTACAGTAGATTCAGGGTGCAACGTCACCGAAGTTCGATCGGTGGTTTCTACGGAACTGGCCGAGCTGTGTTGGGTCGATAACGCAGAACTCAGAACCGTCAAGAACACTCCCACTCTAAGCAGAGTAGGAAACATCTGAGGAATGTAGGAGTCAAACAGCTTCATTTTTTAATGGGGTGCTTTCAAGCAAAATTTGTTTGTTTGTTCAGCCTTCCCGATCCAAATCAGGATTGTTTTTCAGCATCAGATGGCAAGAACTGAAATATGAATTGGCAACCGCGTGTTCTTCGCTTATTGCGAATCAATTATTACTTACCCTTAACGGGTCTGCTTGTATGCACCCTTGGAGGAGGAATCGGGAAACCCTCGTTTCCTGTCGAGTCTAGCTACACTTTACCCTACTCCGATCGGATTACCCTGTTATCTGGGTTACCTACAGCCAAAAGGGTTAAGGCAGATTCTCCAGACTTGATTTTTCAACAGGCTCTGGAATTGTATCACAAAGGGACAGTCGTAGGGTTTGAACAAGCGATTCCCCTGCTAAAAAACGCCTACCAATTGTATCAAGAACAGGGCCAAGTGCAACAATTGGCGTTGAGTGGTTTACTTTTAGGGATTATTTATAAAAATTTAGGACAATTAGAGCCTTCTTTGGAGTATGTGCAACAGGCATTAGCATTTTATGAACAAAGTACCGATCCGGTGGGGATGGCGGATAGTTTGAACCAAATGGGTTTAATTTATCAAATCCAGGCGGATATGGATGCAGCACTCAACGCCTATAGTCTGGCTCTACAGCACTATCAACAGGTTGAAGATCGGGGGGGAGAAGCCTATACATTTAATAATATAGGCGTGGTTTACGATCGCCTCGGTCAATATCAGCAAGCCCTAGATTACTATAACCGCGCTCTACCCCTCTGGCGCGAAGTGGAAGATGGCTATGGGGAAGCGGCAACCTTGAATAATATCGGTATTATTTACGATCATTTGGGGGATTATGACCCATCTTTGCACGCTTATGAACAGGCATTGCTAACCTATCGCACTCTTGAGGATCGGTTGGGGATGGCACGGACATTGAATAATATTGGCTTGTATTATGATGCGGTCAAGTTACCCCAACAAGCACTGACCTATTACGAACGGGCGCTACCCTTGTGGGAGGAAGTCGGCGATCGCCCCGGTCAAGCGAGTACCCTCAATAATATGGGCTATGTGTGGGCAGATCGGGGTCAGTGGGAGAAATCCCTGGGTTATTATGAACAAGCGCTACCCTTGTGGGAGGAAGTCGGCGATCGCAAAGGAAAGGCAAGTACATTAAATAATCTGGGTTATGTCTATGCGAACCAAGGAAAACCGGACAAGGCGCTAGAGCAGTATCAACAAGCATTAAGCATTCGGCAAGAAATTGGCGATCGCCCCAAAGAAGCCCTGAGTTTGTATCGTATCGCTCAAGTGCAACAGGAACAAGGGGGGTTAGAAGAAGCACTCGAAACCCTGAAACCGGCGATCGCTATCATAGAAGATATGCGGATTAACGTTGCCAGTCAAGAGTTACGCACTAGCTTTTTTGCCTCCAAACAGGACTATTACGAATTTTACATCGATTTACTGATGCAACTGCACCAGAAATCGCCCCAACACGGCTATGATGCCCAAGCCTTGCAAGTGAGCGAACAATCTAGAGCCAGGTCATTGTTAGATATTCTGGCAGAAGCCCAAGGAGATGTGAGTGCGGGCGTTAATCCCACTCTCCTCGAGCAGAAAAAAAGCCTACAAAAACAACTGAGTCTTCAAGAAGAGCGCCGAATTCAGATCCTCAGTCGCTCCCATACTGAACGGGAAGCCCAGGTGATTGAAGAAAAAATTAAAACGCTTCTCGATCAATACCGAGCCGTACAAGCCCTGATTCGGGTCTCTAGTCCCCGCTACGCCGCCCTCACCCAACCCGAACCCCTCACCCTAGAGGAGATCCAAACCCAGGTTCTAGACGAGGATACCTTGCTCTTAGAATACTTTTTGGGCAAGGAGCGCAGCACCTTATGGCTCGTCAGTTCTACGGAGATTAAGAGCTATGAATTGCCTGGACGAGAAACTATAGAACAGAGTGCCCGTAAGTTTCGAGATGCTCTGACGATTCCCACCCAAAGGATACGTCGTAATGTGATGGAAGCCACCGCTATCCAGCTCAGTGAGCAGATTTTAGGGCCAGTAGCCGAGGAGTTGGGGAATAAGCGATTGGCGATCGCCGGTCATGGAGCCTTACAATATGTGCCTTTTGCGGCTCTTGCTGTTCCGGGTCTACAGGAATATAAGCCCCTAATTGCCAATCACGAACTGGTTAATCTTCCCTCTGCGTCTACAGTAGCGATTTTGCGACGGGAAACCCAAGGACGCAAACCTGCCCCCAAAACTCTAGCTGTGCTTGCCGATCCCGTGTTTGGGCAAAATGATGGACGAGTGAGCACCAGGGGAACCAGCAAAGCACAACCCCTACCGCCAGATTTGGAGCGATCGGCTAGGGAATCAGGTGTTTTATTTGACCGATTACCTTACACTCACCAGGAAGCCGAAAGTATTTTAGCCCTCGTTCCTGCTCCAGAGCGTCTTGAAGGCTTTGGATTTAGTGCCAGTCGAAAATTAGCGACCAGTGACGAACTCTCCCAATATCAGATTATCCACTTTGCCACCCACGGCTTAATGAATAGCACAAACCCTGCCCTATCTGGGCTAGTTTTTTCCTTAGTCAATGCTGATGGTGAACCCTTAAATGGTTTCTTAAGACTCCATGAGATTTTCAACTTAAACCTACCCAGTGAGTTGGTGGTTTTAAGTGCCTGTGAAACCGGTTTAGGACAAAACATTAAAGGAGAAGGTTTAATTGGCTTAACCCGAGGATTTATGTATGCAGGAGCGCCCCGTTTAGTTGTCAGTTTGTGGAGTGTAGATGACCAAGCTACCGCCAAATTAATGATTGATTTTTACCAGACTTTATTGGCAGAAGGAAAATCCCCGAGTCAGGCATTGCAGGAAGCCCAATTAAAAATGTGGGAAACGTCCCAATGGTGGCAACCCTATTATTGGGCAGCGTTTACATTGCAGGGAGAATGGCATCATTGATGAAAGCGATCGGCAATCCTGCTCAAGGAGCGATACAAAACTGGTAGGGGCGTTTCATGTGAAACGCCCCTACATTGAATCCTTTGGGTAATTCAGTTGAATTTTAAATCTGAGGAGCCGTCATCCCTTGAGCTAGGTGACCGGGAACCCCTTCAAATGCCACAGATGAAGATTCCACTAAGGTGGGGACAGCATTACGTAATCTGGCTGTATATTCTACCGTCGTTGGATCGTAAATCTGGGTGACAATTTTCGGATAGAGTCCGATACCAATAATGGGAACCAGCAAGCAGGCAATGATAAATACCTCGCGAGGTTCCGAATCGACTAATACCTCATGCTCGACTAATTCCTTATTTTCAGGGCCATAGCAGATTTCCCGCAGCATGGACAGCAGATAAATCGGAGTCAAAATTACACCGACAGCGGCGAGGAAAACGACGAGAACTTTAAACGTGGAACTGTAGGCATCACTGGTACTAAAGCCGATAAAGATGGTTAACTCAGCTACAAAGCCACTCATACCGGGAAGGGCTAAAGAAGCCATGGAGCAAGCTGTCCACATGGCAAACATCTTCCGCATCTTTTGACCGACTCCGCCCATTTCATCCAACATGAGGGTATGGGTGCGGTCATAGGTTGCCCCTACGAGGAAGAAGAGACTCGCTCCAATTAAGCCGTGGGAGATCATTTGTAGCATTGCACCGCTCAGTCCTAGGTTGGTAAACGAACCTAAGCCAATGAGAACAAACCCCATGTGGGAGATGGAAGAGTAGGCAATTTTGCGCTTCAGGTTGCGTTGGGCAAAGGAGGTGAGGGCAGCATAGACGATATTGACAACCCCTAGAATGACCAAAATAGGAGCAAAGACGGCGTGAGCATCGGGTAACATGCCGGCATTCATGCGAATAAGGGCGTAGCCTCCCATTTTCAAGAGGATACCAGCCAGTAACATATGTACGGGAGCTGTGGCTTCACCGTGAGCATCCGGTAGCCAGGTATGGAGGGGGAAAACGGGAAGTTTAACGGCGTAGGCAATGAAGAGGCCAGCATAGAGGAATAGTTCTAAGTTTAGGGCATAGTCCTTATTGGCGATCGCCTGCATATCAAACGTAACGGTATCCCCATAAAACGCCATCGCCAAGGCCACCAGAAGAATAAACAGGGAGCCCCCTGCGGTATAGAGAATAAACTTGGTGGCTGCATAGAGCCGTTTTTTACCGCCCCAAATAGAGAGCAACAGGTAAACCGGGATTAACTCTAATTCCCACACCAGGAAAAAGAGCAACATATCCTGAACCGCAAATACGGCAATTTGTCCGCCGTACATAGCCAACATCAGGAAGTAGAAGAGCTTGGGCTTCATGGACACCGGCCAAGCTGCTAACATGGCTAAGGTGGTAATAAAGCCAGTGAGAATAATCAGGGGCATAGATAGACCATCTGCACCCACTGACCAATTGAGGTCAATTTGAGGAACCCAGGCATATTTTTCCACTAACTGTAAGCCTGGCTCATTTAAGTCATAGCCTGTGCAGAAGGCATAGATAATGAATGCAAAGTCAATCAGTCCAACAATCAGAGAGTACCAGCGTACTGTTTTCCCCTCCTCGTCTGGGATAATTGGCAGCAGTAGAGAAGCCAAAATGGGAAACAGAATAATGATGGTTAACCAAGGTAAATCAGTCATAAGTGCTTAGTAGATAGGGGCATGGAGGAATAGGGAAATGGGGGGATAGGGGGATGGGGGAATAGGCGAGAACGTTGAGTTTTAACCGATTACCCATGACCTATTACCCATTACCTCATTAACTAATTCCAGAGAAAATGACTAATCCCAAAACTGCGCCAAAGACAATGAGAGCATAGAATTGGGCGCGACCATTTTCTAGATATTTGAGACCTTCACCGGTAATTAGGGTAACAAACCCGGTTAGGTTCACCGCACCATCGACGACTCGGAAATCAACTTCCATCACCTGTCTGGCAACCCGGCGCATTCCCATTACAAAGACGGAATCGTAGATCTCGTCAAAATACCATTTGTTCAGAGACAACTGATACAACGGTTGGATGGATTTGGCGATCGCCCCTGGATCGATTTGACGACTCAGATACATCAATGATGCGAGGGTAATGCCGATTAAACCTACGCCGACAGAGCTTCCTGCCATGGGCAAAAATTCTGACCATTCAAACTCGGCTGCGGCTTCGGCAATGTCGAAGGTTTCACCGGGAGCATGGATAAAGGCTTCAAAATAGTTGGCAAAGGGAGTACCCACTAAACCAATCAAGACTGAGGGAATAGCCAGCGTCATCAGGGCAAAGGTCATGGAGAGGGGAGACTCATGGGGACTACTTGCATGATGATGATCGTGCCCATGATCGTCATGGCGATCGTGACCTACATCACCGGCTACCCCCGCAGATTCACGAACCAGTTGCCGAATAGCTTCATCATTGCCCTTAAATTCTCCTTCAAACGTGGAGAAATACATGCGGAACATATAGAATGCGGTAATTCCAGCCGTGCCCCAACCAATCGCCCATAATGCCGGATTAGCGGCAAACGCATTACCGAGAATTTCATCTTTTGACCAGAATCCAGCAAAGGGAGGAATCCCACAAATGGCCAGAGTTCCAATTAAAAAGGTGGTTGAGGTAATGGGCATATATTTACGCAAACCCCCCATTAAACGCATATCTTGGGCTAAAACAGGGTCATGACCAACTACGCCTTCCATGCCATGAATCACGGAACCCGAACCCAGGAAGAGCATGGCTTTAAAGTAAGCATGGGTCATCAGGTGGAATAAACCGGCGCTGTAGGCTCCAATGCCCATAGCCATAATCATGTAGCCCAGTTGGGAAACTGTGGAATAGGCTAATCCTTTCTTAATATCATTTTGGGTAATGGCAATAGTCGCGCCCAAGAAAGCGGTAAAAGCTCCCGTCCAGGCAATCACATCC
This sequence comes from Roseofilum sp. SBFL, assembly GCF_017746885.1. NCBI lineage: Bacteria > Bacillati > Cyanobacteriota > Cyanophyceae > Desertifilales > Desertifilaceae > Roseofilum > Roseofilum sp. SBFL. The sequence continues at coordinate 18,668 of NZ_JAGHZH010000158.1, forward strand.
ATGGCGACGGGGGTATGCTCGAAGACGGGATACATGCGAGCGACTAAGAATACTCCAGCCGCTACCATGGTGGCAGCATGGATGAGGGCAGAAATAGGGGTGGGGCCTTCCATCGCGTCAGGAAGCCACACATGGAGCGGGAACTGGGCTGATTTAGCTACGGGGCCTAAAAAGACCAAAATGGCGAATAAACCGGCCAGAGCGCTGGAAATTACTCCATCTGAGACTAAATCGGCGAGGTTCTCACCCATCGCTTCAAACTCGAAGCTCCCAGTAGCCCAGTAGAGGCCGAGGATACCGAGTAGGAGGCCAAAGTCACCGACACGGTTAACAACAAAAGCTTTTTGACAGGCTTCGGCGGCGGCGGGGCGATCGTACCAAAACCCAATCAGCAGGTAGGAACACATCCCTACCAATTCCCAAAACACATAAACTTGCAGCAGGTTGGGACTCACGACTAAACCCAACATGGATGAGCTAAACAGGCTCAGATAGGAATAGAAGCGCACATATCCTGGATCGTGGGACATATAGCCATCGGTGTAGATCATCACCAAAAAAGCCACAGTCGTGACGATCGCCAACATCACTGAAGTTAGAGGATCGATCACATAGCCCATCGTGAGATTAAAATCTCCAGCCGATGCCCAGTCTAAGGTGTAGGTATAGACTTCATGACCTTGAATTTGACTATACAATAGGGCAAAGGAATACACCATGGCAGCCCCTAACAGGGATACAATTACCACAGCGTTGATTTGCCGTAAACCATTCGTTGCTTTGTTGAAAGATATTAAACCCAGGCCAACCAGCATCGCCCCCAATAGGGGCAGCACGGGGATTAACCAGGCATATTCATAGAGGTATTCCATTGAAAATCAGCCTATCTGAAAATGTCCTATTTTCTGGTTGAAAACCGTTCATTATTGTGGCACACCCCTTGCCGGGTTGGAACTAAAGATTCTTTTAAGAATGGGTATGGGGGATCGAGGGATAGGGGGATAGGGGGATGCGGAGACGCGGAGACGCGGAGATTGCTTATTCCCTATTCCCTATTCCCTATTTGATTCAGCTACTTGCTGGAGGCGGCGCAGTTGAGCTTTCATGTCTTCTTGTGTCCAAGTAGCGGCGAAGGTTTTAAAGCCAAATTGGATCAGAGGATTGGGAATTTCAAACTCGAAGCGGTTAATCAGATGGGTTCCGGAGTCTGTCGGTTGGCATTCCCAGCGATCGCATCCTTGAAAAAATCCTTCAAATTGCCACACCACTAAGCCAGGTTTTCGCTCAATCACGGTACTCTGGAGCGTCGGTTGGATGAGGGGAATTTTAATCATAAATCGGGATTGACTGCCCATTTCTGTACTCCACATGCCCACCGGTTGGCACTCTAACAGGGGATTGAGCCATTGGTGCATCAAGTCTAATTGGGTAAAACAGCGCTCTACTGTCGTTAGATTGGCTTGAATTTCAATCGATTGCTCGAAAACTTGGCGTGATGACATTGTCAGAGTTCAGAATAGCGATCGCTGGGGGTTGATTTTAGCAATCAAGTCTTGCCCACTCAGTACAATATACAATCTTAAGAGCGTAGCCAAAGAAAGAAACGTCCTTCTCCCAAGGGAGAGGGCTAGAGCGAGAATATTTCAAGATTTTAATTGCAAACTATGCTTAATCGATGGTGGACGTATCAGAAAGAACGGTTTCCGATCGCAGCCAATGGACTGTTAATTGGAGTGTTTAGTTTTTCCGCAGTTAGCTATTCAGCGCTGCTGCGGGGAGGGGTTCCCAGTTGGGATTCTAGTGTAGTAGCTTTTGCGATCGCTTTTTTGTTCTTCTTGCAGTTGCGAATTGCCGATGAGTTTAAGGACTATGAAGAGGATTGCCGATTTCGCCCCTATCGCCCAGTTCCCAGGGGTTTAGTTAGTTTGCGCGAATTGGGGATTTTGGGCGCTTTCACGGCCATTATACAAGGGGTTTTGGCACTCTATTTGGGGGGATTAACCCTAGGATTATTCCTGATTGGAGTTTGGCTATATTTGGGGTTGATGAGTCAAGAATTTTTTATCCGTGATTGGCTTAAGGCTCATCCCCTCATTTATTTGATTAGCCACATGATGATTATGCCCTTAATTTATGGCTTGGCAACCGCGTGTGATTGGCAGGTAACAACTGGGGTGATGCCTAGCGGTTTAGGATGGTTTTTGGCGGTTAGTTTTTTCAACGGTGTGGTGATTGAAATTGGGCGTAAAATTCGATCGCCCAAGGATGAGGAAGCCGGTGTAGACACTTACAGTTACTTGTGGGGACGCAAATGGGCGGTTTTCGTCTGGTTAGTCGTTTGTACGATTATGGCAGTTCTGAGTGCGATCGCCGCGAACTTAGTTGGGTTTGGCTTACCCCTGGCGATCGCAACTGGGCTAATGTTGGGAATTTCTGGGACACTTGCCCATCGTTTTTTACGCTCTCCACTCCCCAATTCTGGTAAGCGCTTTGAATACCTTTCTGCTATCTGGACGCTCTTAGTTTATCTCAGTTTAGGCATTATCCCCTTACTAATTTCACCTTAACTCCTTACAAAGGCCAAGCAATATATAGTGAATTGTGTAAATCATCTTCTGGTTCCCAATTCATAATCTTGACGTACACCAACGCCAGTTTTCCCTACTATGCTATATGGGCTTAAGACCTTACTAACCTAAACCACTTTAGCTGTTTAGCAATGTCTATTGTCTATTGCCTGTTGCCTGTTCCCTTTCCTTCAACATGCCCGAACTCAAATATGCCCTTGTCCATGAATGGTTAACCCCCTTAGCCACGGGGGGATCTGAACTTGTTGTTAAAGAAATTCTCAAACATATTGACGCGGATCTGTATGCTCTGATTGATTTTGAATCCACGAACCCGGAAAGTTATCTCTATCAACGCCAAATTGGAACCACATTTTTACAACACTTTCCCTTGGCGCGTCGAGGCGTACAAAATTATTTACCCCTGCTTCCTCTGGCGATCGAGCAACTGGATTTAGGAGACTATGATGTTATCCTTTCTTCCTCCCATGCAGTTGCCAAAGGTGTCCTTACCCGCCCCGAACAATTGCACCTGTGCTATTGCCATACCCCCATGCGCTACGCCTGGGATTTAACCTTTGACTATCTGAAGCAAAGTAAACTGGGGCGGGGTATACCGGGTTGGGCGAGTCGCTATATCCTCCACAAAATGAGGCTATGGGACGTGATCTCTGCCAATCGGGTAGATCAGTTCATTGCGAATTCCAAGTACACTGCACGGCGAATTTGGCGGTGCTATCGCCGTAAAGCGGAAGTGATTTACCCTCCTATCGATATCGATCGCTTTCCATTTCAAGTCCAAAAACAGGATTTTTATGTCACCGTCTGCCGTCTGGTGAGCTACAAACAAGTACGGTTGATGGTGGATGCCTTTAACCAGTTGGGTCAGAATCTAGTGGTTATTGGTACCGGACCTCAACGGGAGGAACTTGAGGAAATAGCCAAACCCAATATTCAGTTTCTCGGTTTTCAACTCAATGAGGTAGTGAATAAATATATGAGTGAAGCGAAAGCCTTCGTTTATGCTGCTTGTGAAGATTTTGGCATGGCTATTGTCGAAGCTCAAGCCTGTGGGACTCCTGTGATTGCTTATGGAAAGGGAGGCGCTTTAGAAACCGTCCGCGATCGCCGGGTTAACCCAGAGGGCGCAACCGGATTATTATTTCCCGAGCAAACCCCAGAATCGTTGATCGAAGCCGTTGAGATTTTTGAGCGATCGCCCTTTAACCCCGAACAAATTCATCACCATTCTACCCAGTTTCACCCCAAAGTCTTTGAAGAGCGTTATAGTGATCTACTCAAACGCGCTTATCAAGACTTACAACAGTTCTGATGAGCAGTTCTCATGGGCAACATTTGCCCGGCCCCGATCCCTCACCTCAGAATAATTAGAATCAAATTCTTCTGATTCGGGGTCAGTGGCTTTATGATGATTAGGTGTGTGTGGTGTGAAATAGAGGAGTACGATGACTGCTGAGAGTCAATTCATCTCTGGCAAGACTGCTCGGATCTATGTCAAGCACGGATTTCGTCCCCAACGATTCAGAGCTAGGCATCAAGGTCTATCCATCAGTCTCAACGGAGCGTTTTTCAAACGGGCCTTCGATATTTTATTTTCGCTGGCTGTTCTGATTCTGTTTTCCCCGGTTTACATGGTGTTGACCCTGTTGATTATACTGAGTTCTCAAGGCTCTGTTTTTTATATCCAGGAACGAGTAGGGAAAGATTACAGACTGTTCAAATGTATTAAATTTAGAACGATGATTCCCAATGCGGATCGAGTCCTCTCCGAGATGATGGCGGCTTCTCCCCAGATGCGCGAAGAGTTTGAGCAGAACTTTAAGTTAAAACACGATCCGCGTATAACCTGGATTGGTAAGTTTCTCAGAGTCACGAGCTTGGATGAGTTTCCCCAATTCTGGAATGTGTTGAAGGGAGATATGAGCGTGGTTGGCCCCCGTCCCCTGGTTCCCGAAGAACTGCACAAGTATGGTAAACATATTGACAAGGTTTTAACCATCAAACCGGGAATTACAGGGCTATGGCAGGTATCAGGACGCAACGATATTCCCTACCCTCGGAGAATTCAAATTGACCTGTATTATGTGAATTTCAAGAACTTTTGGATGGATCTCTGGATTGTGATTAAGACTATTGGAGTGGTCATTTTTCCCAAAGGAAATGGAGCTTACTAACCTAGGCTAGATCCACAACAAATGGATAACACTCAGGGGGTTCGGGCTTTGCCTGGACTCCCAGTTTAGTTAGAGTCATTAAATGGGTATTTAAGTAGGTGAAGTAAATTACAGAACTAGAGGAAGAAAGCAGGAGCCGCTGGAGGGGAAATTATGTCAACAGCCATCAGAATAAATGCCTATACTCTCGTTGCCGCAGGATGGGCGATCGCCGTCTTAGGAGTAACCGGGTGTACGACGCAAGTTCAATCTGAACCTCCAACTACAATTCCAATTGAGGAGTCCGCTATCGAGGAAAGCTCTCCTGCCCAGTCACAAGCCGAAATGGTATCTGCCAACCCTAACCCTGATTTTCAGAGTGTAACAGTAGTAGACAATCTAGAGCATCCATGGGGTCTGACCTGGCTGCCGGATGGTTCCATTCTGATTACCGAGCGATCGGGGCAACTGCGCATTGTCCGAGATGGACTCCTCGATCCAACGCCGATTGCTGGAGTCCCCGAAGTTTTTGCACAGAACCAAGGCGGCCTTCTAGATATCGCCTTGCATCCGGGCTTTGCAGAAAACCGCCTGGTTTACTTCACCTATGCTCATGGAACCAGTTCAGCCAACCGAACTCGCATTGCCAGAGCCACCTTTGATGGGAGTTCCTTGAGCAATTGGCAGGTCATTTTTGAAGTATCCCAAACCAAACCTAGAGGACAACACTTCGGATCTCGTCTACTATGGTTGCCCGACGGTACGCTGTTAGCGTCCATTGGCGATGGAGGTAATCCTCCTGTGGAACTTGAGGGGCAATTCATCCGCCAACAAGCCCAGAATCTCGGCAGTCATCTGGGTAAGATTATCCGCATCAATGATGATGGCTCCATCCCATCTGACAACCCTTTTGTCAACAATCCGAATGCAGCACCAGAAGTTTGGAGCTACGGGCATCGTAACATCCAAGGATTGGCTCTCGATGCGATCGCCAATCGGGTTTGGGTAACCGAGCATGGCGCTCGCGGAGGAGATGAGGTGAATTGGGTGGAAGCGGGTGACAATTATGGTTGGCCGGTGGCAACCCATAGTCGGGAATATTCTGGCGGGCTGATTTCTCCAGAAACCTCCCTTCCAGGCATGGTCGATCCTAAAGTCATCTGGACTCCCTCCATTGCTCCGTCTGGGCTGGCGGTTTATGGGGGGATGCTCTTCCCTGAGTGGCAAGGTAATCTGTTTGCTGGGGGTTTGGTTTCTCAAGATATTCGCCGTATCGAGCTAGACGAGTCGGGCAATGTGTTAAACGAAGAGTCGATCGCGATCGGTCAACGAGTACGTGATGTACGAGAAGGCCCGGATGGGATGTTATATGTGCTGACAGACGCATCAAACGGCCAGCTCATCCGCCTAGAACCAGTTGACCGCTCACTTTTGCAGCCAGCAATCCTATCAACTATTACCCCTTAATATCAAATCTCTTAGCGATCGCTTTTGTTATGTTGTATTCAGGGTTTTCTCACCTAGAAACGAGAAACTAAAGGCAGCTTGAGCCAATTATTGAGAAGTTGCTATGAATCGGATAACTAAGATTTTACTGACTACGGGGAGTATAATCGCGATCGCTGGTGGCTCTCTCGTTGTTCATGCTGGAGGATGGGATAACTTTAAGCTGCGTTATTTTCATCTCACCAGCCACCTCAACGAGCAAAACCAAGAACTGAAAGACATTCGCAAACAAGGAACGAAACTAGAAGAATCCAGCCGCATTACGTTAAGCGATCTGCTCAACGGAGGACCGCCCAAAGACGGAATTCCCAGTATTGATAATCCACAGTTCGATACCTCCCAAACCACACCATTTAAGGGTGAAGAAACCGTTATTGGTGTGGTGATTAATGGAGAAGCTAAAGCTTACAGCGCTTTGCGCTGTTATGATGGACAGTAACAACAATGAGTAAACCAGTTTTTTAACGGTTCAGGATTAATCAACTTTATAGCTACGGATAGGAGGATATCAATCATAGCACTGGTAGTAGGAGCAAAACCTAAGA